>JAQGHT010000070.1 GCA_028291565.1 Planctomycetaceae bacterium
AGTGGTGCTGTTTCATCGTTTGTTTCAATCGTGCCAACGAGATTTGCTGGTGCGACGGAGCCGCGGTTTCGGCTCACCTGGCGAATTGTCGTCGATTCCGGAGGACCATCTCGTGTTGTGAGATGCAGGGCATGGAGATATTTGGGCTGAACCCGATTTTCAGGAACGAATGGATCATCAAATTCGGCCGGTTCCTGCCCGGAAGTCACCTCACTGGTGCCCACGGTCAGCTCAATCTTTGATTGGCCGTCACTCGACGATTTCGGCTCGACAGGTGCCAGATTCGAAGAAGCCGGCTGCTTCGCTGTTTTCAAGTGGGGGATTGTTGATGCTTTTGACGAAGGGCCGATGCAAGCCAAAGTGGCCGCACCAATAAATACGGCAGCGCTACTGCCGAGGAACATGCGCCACGAAAAGGAACCGCCCACTAGATTCAGTAACGATAACTTCAAGCGGCGAACTCCTTCCTGAAACAAGGTACTCTCAGCGGGTGAAAGCGGAATTCGGCAGGTCGCCGAAAGTATTTTGGGTGTGCTGTCAGGTTGATCCAGTCCCAGATCTCGATTGACGAACGTCTGGTCAGGATTCACAGAGACGTTCGGCACGGCTAACAACAGTCGCCTCGGAGGGTGGGCCGAGGCCCCGGACTTGGCAGGCAGGGAGGTCGCAGGCGGAATCGCAGGCGGGGAACCGGAAGGTGGGCTGACGGTCTTTTTCACGAACGTTAATTTCACGATCTGCACCGTTGCTGGAACGGGATGGCAAGCAAGAGTTGCAAAACGAACTGCTGGCATTCCACTCAAAACTTGCATCAAAATACTTTGATCGACGCACTGGCGTTTTTGCCGGCGTCTCAGCAATGCATTGTGAGACTTTGAGTGAATGCGCTCGCATGGGAGTCTGTCGACGTTCGCGCCTTCAGAATCACATCAGACGATGCAACATTGACATCTCCATCGACCAACTCTCATGGCAGACTTTGACGATTTTAGCGACTGTAGCGAATATTCATCATTCTCAGAGTCTACGGATGACTCAGGCTCCGATAGTTTGAATTTGGCTCAGTGCGATATCGAGTCCGACCAAGGGCACGAACGAAATCAGCCGTAACGCGCTACTGTTCGACGTCGTAATTCACCTGTCACGCTCGTAAGAGTGGCAGGATGAAGGCGGGGAAAAGGCAGAATCATGATGGGCAGAATGATGCAAACAATTACCACGGATCAAGATATTCGTCGTTTTCAGATCCCATGATTCTGCCACACATCATTCTGCCTATTTCTCCCCATCATCCTGCCCCTAAATCATCCTGCCAAATCTTCTACTGACAAGCGATGTCAGAGATGAATCAATCGGGCGGATTGCAAAAACTCAAAGGAGTCATTTGTGGAAAAGTCACAGATTCGATCATCGGTCGATTTTGAGCGGCCTGGAATACAACATGGAAATCTTTACGTACCTTATTCTTACAACTTGGCGGGCTGGGCCAATCTGATGCTTCCGGTGACCGTCTTGAATGGTGGTTCCGGACCAACCGCGCTGGTGATGGCGGGAAATCATGGCGACGAATATCCGGGCCCCGTGGCCATCATGCATCTCATGCGGAAGTTGAAATTAGAAGACGTCCTCGGTCGCGCAATTCTGATTCCCGCGTTGAATATGCCCGCTGTCAAAGCCTCAACTCGATTGTCTCCCCTGGATGGAAAAAATATGAATCGCTCATTTCCCGGCAATCCCTTCGGGACTGTCACGGAAATGATCGCTCATTACTTAACCACCGAACTGTTCCCGCGAGCCGACATTGTGGTCGATATCCATACGGGGGGCCGCAGCGTCGATTTTTATCCCTGTGCCCACATGCACCTCGTTTCTGACTTACAGCAGCGGCAGAAAATGCTGGGCGGGACTTTGGCCTGGAATACCGACTTTGCGTTCCTGTATGCCGATATCGCAGGGACTGGCTTGCTTCCCGTAGAGGCTGAGCGACAAGGTAAAACTGTCATTACCACGGAAATGGGTGGCGGCGAGCCGATTTCCGCGAAAGTCCACAAACTCTGTCAGTCTGGATTGCGAAACATGCTGGTTCACCTCGGCGTCCTCGGGGGCGATTTCCAGACCCGAGCCCAACTAGGTTTGCCCGCCACTCGCTGGGTGCAGTCATTGGACTGGCAGGATTATCGATTTGCTCAGGAATCCGGTCTTTATGAAACACTGGTCGACCTGGGGGCGAACGTTGCCGCAGATGAACCAGTTGGTCTGATCCACTTCGTCGAACGGCCAGACCGTGAACCGCTGCAAGTCGTTGCACCAACGTCAGGCGTCCTCCTGGCAACTCGTGGACCGTCAATGGTGGCCCAGGGAGATTGCGTCGCCTGCATTGCCCACGACGTCGATCCGAGCGTCCTGGCCTGATCCAACAGGCTGAGGCTTCTACCTCGCAGAGAAGATTTCGTTTGAGAGCTCATGCACATCACGGGTCCGGTTATGACAACAGTGCAGCCTGCGCATAGTTAAGCAGTCAAGAAATCTGCCACGAGTAGGCTAGATAGGTGCTCTAGCTCAAGCGGACAAGATGCGGGGGACGAAACAATAGAACGACCGGCGAGGCCCGGCTGGACGGAACTAGACGGTGATTTGGATCATGAGCAAAAGGAACCGAGCAATGAGGAAGTCGATCTGGATCCCAATCCTTGCTGCCCTGCTCATTGCACTTGGAATGGGGTCGACCGCTAATGCGGGCTACTGTGGAGGC
>JAQGHT010000071.1 GCA_028291565.1 Planctomycetaceae bacterium
GAACTTCGGTGAGAAAACAAAAGACAGGCATATTGACGAAACCTCAACCCAGTCCAGTTATGCTTGCACACATGTTCGCCTGAGATTATGATCCTGTTAAGTCACATATGCCTGTCTTCTAGTTTCCCTTCTGGAAGAGGGGGGATGGGTAGGGTTGAACCGGAAATGTGATAGATAGTATGAGTGGGCACTTTGAGCATTTCAAACTGCTTCTTGTATTGCATGGGCCACTTCAGACCTACGGAAGAATTCATGTCCCTTCTGAGCCGCTTTGATCCACCTGCGTTCCTGCCGGATTTCAACGCCATTCCTGGACAAGTTTCCGCGTGGCATCGCGCGATGTCCGCCTGGTTCGATGCCGTCGTGGTGATCGAGCAGAATGCCATTGGTGTCACCCCGCAGTACTACAACGCGGCGGTCTTCGATCCAGGCGGCATCCAGGTTGAGCAAGCGGTGACGTGGAACGCATTTCCGAAGGAGTTGCTCCGCCGCTACGGTCGCGAACTGGCTTTACAATTGGCCGATTCGGTGTGGCCGATTGAACGTTATCGGATTCCCTCACCCGATCCAACGAATCCGCGTGGCACATCGGGAGTGCTCTACCGTCCCCAGGAGGAGTATTGCGAATGGCGAGTCCAGCGCGATCCTTTGACGAACAAAATCTATCGAATTACCTTCACCTCGGAACCGCCTGAATACTGGCAAGCGCTGTATGGATTCATTCCCGGTGGTGGCGGAATTCCTGATGCCTCGTTTCCAGGCAGCACAGACGTCCTGTTGCGATTGTACAGAGAGCTGGTGAGTCCTGAGGTTCGCCTGGAAGATCTGATCGCGACGAATGACATTAAAGACGCCAGCGGTCGACAGTGGGTCGGAAAGGGCCAGTACAACATCTACAACAAGTGGAATACGACTCACGGAATTGCACATTTGAACTCACCACCCAATTCGCTGGTGGCCGAAGTTCAACTCGGTGGCGATGCCACGGTCTTGTACAAGGATCCGCAAGGCAAGCTGCTGATCGAGCCCGACGCCCTGATCTGTTATGCCGCATATGGCGGTCCGAACCGCAATAGCGATCCGACGATTGGCGCGACAGTCAACGCACTGGCCCGGTTGGGTGCGTATGTGACGTTGAAAAATCCGGTCGGTTTGTACATGGATCACATCGATTTGTCGGGCTGGGAGGCGCCGGATGGCGGGAATGTGTCAGATTTCGTCCGAATCGTTCGCGGAACGCCTGGAATGATCGAGCGGATGGTGATTGAAGCTCCGCCTGGACGACATCTTGATGTTGGCGACTTGTCGATTGCGGGAACACCGATTCGCTTTGGAGGCCAGGTGGCGGAATGCGTGACGGTCAAGCTGGTTGGGATCGCGAACATCTTGCCGAAACCAATCCGAATCGCACCGATCGCCTCATCCTTTCGGAGTTCCATCGATCCGTTCGATCCGCGGACTGTGGGCAGGGCGAATGATGCGACCATGCCCTTGCCGGCCGGGACCATTGAAGCGTATCTCAATGAAGGCGGCCAGCCGGTCGCGCCGCCTCCCGCCGTCAAGTCGCGTTCGTCCAAAAGCCGTCAATCTCCCGCGGCCGCCGTCGCTGAAGTGTCTGCGTCAATCGTGCCGCCCGCGGCAGTAGCACCATCGAAAAGACCGTCTCGATCATTAAACCATTGCCGTTGAAGGAATTTGACTCATGCCATCAGCCAACTCCGAATTGATCGAACCGGTACTCCCGATGCATGACATTCAGGGAATCGCGGTACCCGGGTTTCTGAAACCCCATCAAACGTTGCTGGGAGTGACCTGCAAGGGGGATTCCGACTCGATTCAGAAATTCAAAACTCTGCTGGCCGAAACTGCGGCGGAAATTGCAACAGCGGACCAGACTCTGGCAGACCGTCGCAGCTTCCGTGAGAAAAAGGGGGCGAAAACTAGTGCTGTCCTGACTGCAGTTGCGTTCACGTCCCAAGGGCTGGCTAAACTGACTCCAGGTGCCGCGTCGATTCCCAGCGAAGCATTTCGTCAGGGCTTGGCCGCACGTTCCAATTTTTTGGGCGATCCTCAAGACGCCAATGAGGAAGGCAGCCCACTCAACTGGAAAGTCGGAGGTCCAGGAAAGGACGTTGATGGGTTGTTCGTTGTCGCCGGTGGCACACGGGAAGATGTCAATCAACGGGCTAAGCAATTGCGAGACCGTTTCAGCCAGGCCGGACTCAGTCTCGAGTACGACGAAGACGGAGACGTTCGCGACGATGCGGGAATGCGCGGACATGAACATTTCGGATTTGAGGATGGGGTTTCGCAGCCCGGAGTCCGCGGGCGAGCCTCGGACGGAAAAGAGGATTTCATCACAGACCGGCATATCGCTGCCTCTCAACAGCCGGAACATGTGCTGTTTGGATTTCCTGGCCAGGATCTGGTCTGGCCGGGTGTTTTAATTCTCGGACATCCGGCGACCAGCCCGGATCCGTTGATTCCTGGACTGTCATCACCCGCCTCACCCGAATGGACGCGAAATGGCTCCTATCTCGTTTTCCGCCGTCTGCGTCAGGATGTCGGACTATTCTGGCGCACGATGCATCAGGAAGCCGAACGACTTGCGGGACTACCCGGTTTTTCAGGGACGACCGATGACATCCTGGCCTCAAGAATTGTCGGTCGGTGGCCCAGTGGAGCACCTGTCAACAGAATTCCGGATGGAGACGATCTCAACCTGGGTCAAGACAAACTCGCGAATAATCATCTCAAATTCGATTCGGATACGTCCGCATTGCCATTGAGTTCAGGGCATGTCGACTCATTCCCGCAAGCAAAAGCCGATCCCGCGGGAATCACGTGTCCCTGGGCGGCCCACATTCGCAAAGTCAACACCCGTGATTCCGGATCCGACACAGGCGGACGCGATTCCACGTACTCAAGGCGTTTGTTGCGAGTCGGTGTCCCTTTTGGTCCGCCTCTGGCAGACCGGTACGCGGAAACAAAGGATGATCCAGAACAGGGAAACCGTGGACTCCTGTTTTTAAGTATTCAAGCGTCGATCGAAGATCAGTTTGAATTTCTCATGGCCCGCTGGATGGGTGATCCGACGCGTCCCAAGACACCGGCCGGACATGACTTGCTAGTTGGCCAAAACAATGCTGCTGGCGAGAACCGTGTGCGGAGCTGTACGATCTTCGGCACAGGAGTACAGCAATCGTCGGTGTCCACGAATGCTCAATGGATCGTACCGACCGGTGGAGGCTACTTTTTTGTTCCTTCGCTCTCAGCATTGACGGACGTGATCTCGAAGTAGTCAAGCGGATTCAGCCTGGATCTTCCAAAGACGTCCCTGAACTCGCCGAATCAGGCGACGATTCTGTCGGAAGATGCAAGATGAGTGCGCTTCGGTTCATCCCTTCTTACCCTGTTTCAAGGACCTGTCCATGGACGTTACCAATTTCACGGCACTTTGCGATACGCTGAATCAAAAGGTCAATTACAAGGTTGCCGGGCCGCCGAAGATTCCGTTTACAAAATTGACCGATCTGGCGCCCATTAAGACTGTATTGAATCGAGCTATTCCCAATTTGCCGCTGGCCTATCAGCAGCAATATGCGAAACCGGTTCTCGACAATCTGGCCGCTGGCGTCCGTACGGTGATGAATGATATTCAATCTCAAAACCCAAACGACAGTGACGCGAAACTGCTGAAGAAACAGATCACGGGACTCGAGCCGTTTCTGGGCGCGATTTACGACCGAAATGTCGATGAAATCCGACCTCAATTGAATCGATTTCAAGCGGTCGTATCAGACCTTTATCGATCATTCCTGGATGCCAATAAGCGCACCAACGCGGGCGTCAACCTCGCGCAACTTCTTCCTGCGCTGGTGACATTCGCGAATGCGGCTGACGACGGGCCGTTTACCATCACGACTGAACAGGTCACACAGACGTTTGATTCGAAAATCGGCGTCGTCAGCCTGCCATCCTCGTATCGAAATCATCCTCTGCTCTGGGCGTCGTTGTGTCACGAAGTGGGCGGCCATGATGTTCTGCACGCGGACAATGGATTGCTTGACGAGCTTAGTGCCCTGGTCGCCGACCATTTCTCGAATGACCAGAATCAGGCGACACTCTGGACGGCGTGGATCGATGAAGCCGCCTCGGATGTTTACGGCTTGTTGAACATTGGTCCGACGTTCGCCGTGAATCTTTCGTCCTTTTTGACGACACTCATTTCTCAATCACAACCCGGGACGGCTGCGGCTATTCCGATCCTGCGCAGCGATATTCCACTCAATGGGAATTCTCTACTCGATCCGCATCCAACCGATCTGTTGCGTATTCATCTCGCGCTGGGCGCGGTCGAACAGCTACACGGTTTATCGGTCTCACAACGGACGTCCTACATCGAGGCGCTGACAAATCTGGCCGAGACATGCGCCGGTGGTCTGACTGGCATTACTTTGACCGACTTCAGCACCAGGCCGCCGACACCCCGCGGCGAACTTCCGCTCGCGGACATGCAAGACGCGGCCCGTCAGGTGGGGGGACTGATCGCCGATTCCAAGTTGAATACTTTGAACGGTCATTCGATCCAGGACATCGAGACCTGGGATAGCTCCGACGAGTCCATTGCGGTGCTGATCCAGACGGCTCTCGCAACAGATAAATCGATAGCGGGACTGGGGGACGACGCCCAGGTCCTGGCCGGCGCAACACTTGCCCTTCTGGACAATCCTACGCCAGCTCAATATGACATTGTGACCCGGCGAATCAATGAAGCATTGGACGCGAGCTTTGACGCCGACCCCGTCTTTGGTTCAACGCTACCCCACCATTCGGTCTTCATCGCCAAAATTGGCGCAACGGGTACGCCTCGGCGTGCCAGGGGGGTGTGTTTGACCTGCCCGAATTGACGAGGCGATTCGCTCATCACCCCGCCCTCCTGGGGGTGGGGTGATGAAAAAGACAAGACACACATTGTAAGTTCACGGAAAGGCATAGTGGTCGTACAACCATTGTTCTATTTTCTGTTTTGGCGTCGGAAGGTGCGGCGTGTTCGCCGAGGTTCCGCGAGGATTTTCGGGCACATATGTCCTGAAGCCGCTTTAGTGACGAAGTGGGCGCGGACGTTCAGAAGGACGGTCTCGCGGATTGGATGCGATGATCGTGAATTGAGTATTGGTGGTATGGCCCGATCGCGGACGTCAGCCGGCATTGGGAGCGGTGAGCTGTGATTCGCGTTCCGAGATGTTCTTCAGATACTTGGTGCCCCGTTGGCTCGCGACCTCGTTCAAGCGGTCCGTTCCGCCAAAATAACAGCCGATCCTCTTCCTCGATCCCACTCACTTTTCCAGGGTCGATTTCCAGCTTCCCGCGTCAATCTGCAACCGAGTCAGGATGTTGGGGACAGCATCCGGCACGGTGATCTTGCCGGGCCGAATCAGTCGACTTGACCAGTCCAGCAGTTGGAGATATCCGGTCAAGGAAATGCCGTGCAAGATTCCGGCCAGTCCATTTCCCTGAGGGTCTCGACGATCCTCGATCGGGAACAGCCAATGCCCTTTCTCGAGGTTGGAACGTGACGCATACGGTGAGCCGCCCAACAGCGTCTCCAACTTGTCCTGGGCCGAACAATGCCCGATTCGGGATTTGATTGACGTATGCGGAGAGGCCATGTCCCTGGAGTGCTGCGGCTTGACGCAGCCCTCCCTTGATTGGAATTGAGACGTTGATGATTGACAAACCGTTCGACAGCATCTTCGGCTTGGAAGAACGCTGTTTTGAACTTCAGGCGCCGCTATTCCAATCAAATGGAGGGCAACTCGGGGTCAGGCTCCGCAGAATTCAGAATTGGCGGAAAAAAACATTGACTCTGGCAAAGATTGGAATCCGCCAAATCTGAAAAGTGCGTTGCCTGACCCCTGTCAGAGGTACGCTTCACCAATTCTTACATCACCACCAATCCATC
>JAQGHT010000100.1 GCA_028291565.1 Planctomycetaceae bacterium
ATCAGTATTGAAAAAGACTCATTCGTTGCCGCGAACAGTATAAAGCCTCGAAAACAGGAAGGGAGATCCCATGGCCGACGCTCGTGCCCCCGGTTCCGAGCCGCCAGCCGGAGTCTCCCCAACAGAACATCCCTCGACACCCGGCGCCGGGGCCTCGCCAATTCCAGGTGCGCCTCAAGAACTCTTTGCACAGCTCTTCGAGTCAGACAACCCGCCGGTGATCGGCTTGCGCAGCCTGCCGGTTGCGTCTGTTATTCGGCAACCCTCGATTGTGCCTGCTCATGCGAAAGTCCACCCGGCATTCGTCTCCGAAACTCCGGCGATGGCTCCTCCGGCACCAACTACACTGCAGGAATGCGGCCTGTCATTGATGCAAGTCTGCGATCTGCTGTTGAAACAATTGTATCTGGGCGGCCATCAGCTGAGCGTCGAGATGGCTCGACAGGCACGGCTTCCATTTCCGGTGATCGACGAGGCACTGCAATTTCTCAAAGACGAAAAATGTGCCGAAGTGACTTCGAGCGACGTCGTCGGCAGAGTTTCCTATCGATTTGCTTTAACTGATCTGGGGCGGGTGCGAGCACGAGAATCTTTCGAACAATGCCGCTACGTCGGGCCGGCTCCGGTTCCCCTGGAGCACTACGTCAAACAGTGTCTACAGCAGACTGTGACCGGAACGGCCTGCAATATCGACGCGTTGCGTAACGGCTTCACCAATCTGATTATCCACCGCAATCTGCTGGAAGAACTTGGTCCTGCGGTCTGCAGCGGCCGGTCGATTTTTCTGTACGGCCCACCCGGAAATGGCAAAACTGTGGTGGCCAAAGGACTGGGCCGGTTTCTGAATCAGCACGGGGGCGAAATCTATATTCCGTATGCGATTCTGGCGGAAAACAGCATCATCACGATGTACGATCCGACCGTCCACACAGCAACGGATAACGATGACCTGCATGGCGCGGAAATGGGTGGCGGCGAGCTCGCTCAAAACAACACTCAGAGAATCATGCATGCGACGCCACCTGATTTACGGTGGCGTCGCATCAAACGTCCCGTCGTGATCACCGGCGGCGAATTGACGCTCGACATGCTCGATCTGCGCTACAACACGACTTCCAATTTCTATCAGGCGCCCATGCACATCAAGGCCAACGGGGGCGTCTTTCTGATCGACGACTTCGGCCGTCAAATCGTCAGTCCACGAGATCTGTTGAATCGCTGGATCATTCCGCTGGAAGAACGGGTTGATCATCTGACGCTGGCGACGGGCCGCACGTTTCAGGTCCCGTTTGAACAACTCACGATCTTTTCCACGAATCTCGATCCCCGGCAATTGGTGGACGATGCCTTCCTGCGGCGGATTCGACACAAGATTCTCATTGACTCACCCGGACGAGAAGTGTATACGGCAATATTTCAGCTGGCGTGCGAAGTCCGCAATCTCGAATTCTGCCAAGACTCGCTGAACTACCTATATCGCGCTTACTATGATGCAGGTCATCCACCACGGGCCAGTGATCCACGAGATTTATTGGAGATCGTGGTCTCAATCTGCCGATTTCGGGGATTGGAGTCTCAATTAACAGAGGCTCTCATATCCGAAGCTGCCTTGCGATTCTTCGCCAAATTGTAGATTTCCCCTCGCCGCCAACATCCCATCACATCCACATATCCCAACTCAACAGTACCGCTGTTTTGTCATTGGTGATTGGTCTATTCCGATTTACCGATCTCAAATCTCAGATTTCAAATCGAATTTCCAAATCTCAAAATTTTCAAACGCAGAGTCCGCCGCATTTACTGAATATCTGACATTTCGTCGGAATCCAAAATTCACTCTGGAAGCACCGCGGGTGAGTGTTCAAGTCTGAATCTCAAGTTTCGCATTTGAAATCTCAGATCTGACAGGCTCGGCCCTCATTCGGAATCAAAGGGGCGTCATGTCCTTAAAAATGAACTCCTATTCTCGCACCGGCCTGGCCACCTGTCTGGCCCTGGGGCTGGCGTCATGCGGTTGTGCCAGTTGGAACACACTGATCGGCAAGAAAAAAGAGGCCTCACCACAGTTGAATCTGTCCTATGCAAAACTGCAGGAACAAGGTGGTGATTTTACTGGTGCGCGGCACAAGTACGAAGAAGTCCTGGCGAAGGATCCGAACAATGTCGACGCGATCCTGGGCATGGCTCGTCTGAATGTGAAAGCTCAACGGCTGGTTGAGGCCGAAGACGGATACAAGAAGGCCCTGGCGCTAAAGCCGAAATCCACGGAAGTCCTGAGTGAAATCGGGAACTTCTATGCCGATCAGCAACGCTGGGACAAAGCTCTGCCATTGCTTCAAGACTGCCAGCACATCGAACCGCACGAAAAGAAATTCCAATACAATTTGGCCGTCGCGTTAGCCAAGTCAGGCCAGACGAAAGAAGCCCTGCCCCACTTCAAAGAAGCCGTCGGTGATGGGGCGGCACATTATAATATTGGCCGAATCCTGATTGAATCTGGCAAACGGAAAGAGGCCGAAGAGCAATTTGTGATCGCGCTTGCCAAAGACAAGAACCTGACCGATGCCCAATATTGGCTCGACGAAATTCGGGCGAGCAATGGCGGAAAAGCGGAGCAATTGCCAGCGATTGTCGACGCGGGACAGCGTAAAAATTCCACTCAACAAGTCGCCGCCACCGCACCGGTCAGGACAGCCGAGGCCCCGAATCCATTTGAAGACGCTCCGACATCGGGATTCTCTCGAAGCGACACGCCGCCTGCACGACAGGTCAAGAACACACGAGCTCCGAATCAACCGGCATCGGGCCATCAGGTGCCAAACGGACGCCAGCAACGAACGCCACCGTCTGGACGCCAACCGCTCTATCCTCATGAAGGAGTCGAAGAGCTGGCTCCGCCGCCAGAATACAACGAAGGTTCGGCCGACCAGAATTCCGCGAGTTCGAAGTCTTACGCTTCCAGCATCATCCTGGCATCCGCAGAAGAACCCGCGAAGGACTCGACTCCGCCTCAGTCCAGCACTTCGACAACGCCACCGCGCCTCATTCTCCCACATCGCCTGATACCACCCGCCACGACAACCGAGACTCCGTAAGTGATGCAATGGCGAGTGTTGGACGTATCCCCAATGGTTTCGGGAAAACTGCAATGCCCGTCCTTGCGGGGCCGCAGGGGTAATTCGTTCCCAGTAAATACCCTTGCCATTGGTCTTCGCAAACATCCTGCTCAAACATTCGACCCGCTCAGTCACAGTCTGCGATTCAACTGAAATCTGAGATTTCAGATTTCAGACTTCAATTTGCTCGTTCGAGCCCTGCGAACGGTGGCGCCGTAACTTCGTACGAAATTTGCGAATCGCGAATTCCATGCTGCCAAATTGGTGGCGAGAAAAACGCTGTCGAATGGCCGCTCTCGGCCTTCGCATCTCAGCTGATCAAGACGGCGGAGGGCGGACATCCTGCACGATTTTGTGTTACCATCAGGCTTAGGGGCGCTGTCACCAGCCCTCTTCTCTCGCCAAATCGAATCGGCCGCCGCCATCTTACATCTTTCCTGGAACGGAAAGTCATTCCATTTGACTTTGCTTTTCCGACAGTCCTATAATCTTATCTAGGTTAAGATGTGAAAAATCAGGGTCGAGCTCGTCACCAGTCCAATCGCAAAGATTCAAAACGTCGCGCGGCATCTCCAAAATCGTAAGAGGAGTTGTTGTCAGGCCGATTTCAGCGGTCGCAAGAATTCTACCGACGGTCATGATGGCGCGGGTTGTTCGGATGACGAGAGTGATTCAAACTGGTCTGCTGACAGCGGTTCGAATCCGCCGATGCAGTTTCAACGTCTTGAACTATACCGCGCCAGGTTAAGATTGAGACGTTTGATCGCGGGCATAAATATTGAAAAGACTCATGTCGCGGCCGCGAACAGCATCAGGCGTTGGTATCATCCTGCGCGAACTTTCCGTGTTGACCATTTTTTGTTTGACCGATCCCAGATCAAATTGATTCCAGATTGAATCGGGTGCCACTCACCACCGGCGAATTTCTGCAAGGTAGTTGGGGAGCAATCCCGGAGTAATTCCATGACGACGCGGATTAGCAAAATCCTGACGGTATTCATCACCATGGCCAGTGTCGGCTTCATGGCGGTGATCATGGCCAACGTATTAGCAGGCGGCCCCAACTGGAAAGCGCGGGCCAACGAACTCAAGGAAGTCGCGTTTGAGCAAGCGAATCCGCAAGCTCCGTGGACTTCTAAACGTCGGACGAATCCCACTGAAGAGATGGGTGGCGGACCGATCCTGCCCCAGGCAATCGTCACCGTTCAGAAAAAACTGATTCAAGAAGAAGACGAGGAAGGCAAGAAGCTGGATGCAAAAATCTTGGAAGTCAAAGCGTTGACTGCAAACTACACCGTTTTGAATCAGAACGACTTGGAAGCGTTGAAACGGCGACAAGCGGAATTGGCCGTTTTGTTCGATCAAAAAGAGGCGGAATGGCAGAAACTGGCAACCAGCATCACGACCAAGACAGATGATTTGACCAAGATCACAAGCTTGACCAACGTGCGAAACGAAGAATCGATTCGCTATAGGCACCAGATCGAAGAAATGGTCATCGAAAAACAGCAAATTGAAGAAGAAGTCCGCCGCCTCAAAGATCTGTTGTACCAGGCGAATGCGAACTGGGAACGGACAAAAACACGGCAATCGGTTCTGGTAGAAGACGGCGCGAAGATCAAGCCAGGGAAGCCAGCCAAAGCCTATGTGGAATAAGAAGTTGACGTCAAGAAGCCCAAGGACGACGTAGCAAAACCCAAGGATGAAGAGGCCAAGACCAAGGACGACGAAGCGAAGGCAAAGGAAGACGAGCCAAAGGCGAAGCCTGACGAACCGAAGGGTGACGAACCCAAACCTGACGAACCAAAGGCGGAAAAGCCAAAGCCTGAAGAGCCGACGCCCGACGAACCTAAGGCTGAAGAACCCAAAGCCAAAGTCGAATAACCCAATTCATCTCGGCGGAATCGACTCGCAGTGCGTGGTTTGAAATCGACCAGCAATGCAGTTGAGCCGGTGAAGTTTGATCAACGAATACGTGGAGCGGGACAATGTCGTTTATTGGCAAGATCCTTGTCGTCATGCAATTGGTTATGAGCATTTGCCTGATGGCATTCGCTGCAGCGGTAAGCACCTACCAGACCAATTGGAAAACCAAGTCCGAGAGTCTGGACAACGAACTGACCAAGCAGCGGGGCAATTTCGCCAAGTTAGAACAGGAATCGAAGGTCGCAGCAGATACGTTTAATAAGAAACTGCTGGCCCAGGAAGAGCTGGCTAAGAAAGCCACATACACCGCCACGGATCTGCAGAAGGAAGTCAAGACACTGGCGGATGCCAATAACACATTGAAGACTGACGTTGCGAAAAAGCAGCAACTGCAGAAGGACCTGGCCACTGATAACGTTTTCCGGCATGACGAGGTCAAGGAACTGCGAGCGCAGATCAAGCAGTCGAATGAAGACCGCGATAAAGAGTACAAAGCCAAAGAATTGCTGGAAACGACAATCTTTGATCTGAAGACAGACATTACCCGTCTCAGTGCACTGACGAAAGAACAATTGCGTCTGAATGAGCAATATCGTCGAGTTCTGGCCTCGAAGGGCCTGTCGCCTGAGATTCAGGACCACGAAAAATCACTCGCTCCGCCGCCCAAGGGCCTTGCTGGCAAAGTGGAGGAAGTGAAGAAGAATGGTAACGGTGGCGGCATCTTGATTCAGATCACCATTGGTGAAAATGACGGCTTGGCCAAGAACCATATGCTAACCGTATTTCGATCCGGTTCCCCACCGCTCTATATTGGCAAAGCACTGGTCGTTCAGGTTGGGGCCGATACCGCCGTTTGCCGGATGATCGAACCAATTCGGGCACAAATTGAAAAGGGAGACGATGTCGCGACGCAGCTCATCAACTAGTGCAAAAGCCGGAGCCAAAGGGGGTGCCAAGAAGGCCAAGGCGCAAGCTGCGGATCCCGATGTCTATGTGGCCATGTTGTTTGTTTCGCTGGCCGCACTGACGACGGGGATTATCTTCTTGTACATCGAATGCAACAACTACAAGTGGCTGATGGGGAAATAATTCCGCGCAGCACAAGCGTTATTCTCTCATGCCACGTAAACGATATCCGGTCGAACGGTGGGTTGCTCGATCCACCGTTCCGGTATTCGTGATTGAGGCTGGAAACGTCGTAGCCTATTTCAATGAAGGCTGCGAAAAGTTGACCGGCTGGACTGCTGGAGATGTACTGGGGCAGACCTGTCATTTCGCGTCCACTGCAGTCAGTTCTTCAATTCAGGCGGTGACCACAGCCTTGTGTCCGCCACCTGAGGTCTGGGCAGGACAAGAACTGCAGCTGCCCGTCTATATCGCGCCCAAACACGGAGCGACGTCACCCAGGATGGTCCATTTCTTTCCGCTTCGAGCAAGCAAGGAGAAAGAAGCGGACAAGGTCGTGGCCGTGATGGGTTTGATCACCCTGGTGAAGGCCCCTGGACCACCGACTCCGGCTTCGCCCGTCTTGCAACTGCACGCAGAACTCGCCGCTTTACGTAGCGAACTTCGCTCACGTTTTGGCGAGGAGACACTGGTCACGCGCAGTGCTGTGATGGTCAAGGTCTTGAATCAAATCAAGTTGGCGGTCGCCTCGCCCGTTCACGTCTGTTTAATTGGAGAACCGGGTACAGGCAAGGAACATCTCGCCCGCCTGATTCACTATGCCGGCCCGATGAAAGACGGCTGGTTCGTTCCTTTAGACTGTTCCAGACTTGATTCGAGTAAACTGGAACAAGTTCTCGGACGGTTGATCGAAGTGCAACTCACAGGCGTCGCGCCGGGCGTTCGTCCGCAGCCGGCGACCGTCTATCTAGGCGCGGTGGAACGATTGCCGCGTGATCTTCAGGAAAAGCTCGTCACTGC
>JAQGHT010000182.1 GCA_028291565.1 Planctomycetaceae bacterium
TCCTCATAAAGAATTATAGGTGACGCAAGTTATTGGTATTTAAGAAAACAAGTGCCTGCGCCTTACAAAGAAAACGGAAAAGGGGTCAGGGAAAACACCAGTAAAAGCCGGATGCGAGTAGCAGGCCGAGCGTATCCACAAGCAAATGTCTCTTCCGGCCCATACTTTCTTCGCACAATCGTATCCTCGGTCTCTCCACCCATCTCAGTAGTCTTTGTCGATTGACTGTCGATCGTCCCAGCAAGTCGAAAAACTTGCCGCAGCGTCGAGCAAAGCGAACCGCGAGTGCAACCTCGAACGTGGTAAGCTTGACGAAGCGAATTTATGTGCTACTATAGCCGCATGTGCGGGTATAACAGCAGGTGCGGTCGATTGATCGCTGACAGGAGGAATGGGATGGCGAAAAAGATTCCTGCGCTCGGGCATCGTGAGCGTCAGATCGTCGAAACCGTGTACCGGTTGGGTGAAGCGTCCGTAGGTGAGGTCTTAAAGGAACTTTCGGATCCTCCCACTTATTCAACCATCCGCGCCATGCTTGGGGATCTCGTTGAAAAAGGGGTGCTTCTGTTCCGACAAGATGGCAAGCGGTATTTGTATCGCCCTGCCATTGCGGTGGAGTCGGCGCGGAAATCAGCACTGCAGAGTGTGCTGTCCACCTTTTTTTCTGGTCGTACTTCGAGTGCGGTCGCGGCTTTGCTGGATGTCTCCGATGACATTTCGGATGAGGAACTGGGCGATATCAGGCGATTGATAGATGAACGTCGAAAGCAGAATCGAAAGGGAGGTGCCTCATGAGGTTCAGTACTCTTCCGCCATTCGGGTCGCTGCCGATGCTTGAAGAACAGTCGTGGGTTGTTCGCTGTGTGATTTGCAGTACGCTCGTGATCATGTTGACCTGGCTGGTTGCACTTGGCTCAACCAGAAGGTCCGCGGCGATTCGCCATCGAATCTTCTTGTTGGGGTTTGCCGGAATGCTCGGCGTCCCTGTGGCGATTGCACTCACGACCGGCTGGAATCCGATGATTTCATTTTCCGGCCAATCGAATTTCGGTTCCGCCGTCCAGTCGAATGGGCCTTCTGGTTTGACCAAGGAATTCGTCATTCCAGAATCGACCGGTTCTCATGCTGCAACGGTGACACCAGGCACATTGGAACCTGTCCCTCCGGTTGTCTCTGTCGATCCGACGTATTCGCCAGCACGAGAACTGGCTCTGTATGATTCACCCGTGACGACGTCGGATCCAGAACAGATTGCTCATGCCGCGAAATTAGTCTCTCAATCGCGCGTTGTCTATCCCAAGCCGCAAAACGTTTTTGGTATGGTTTGGGCTGCGGGAGTCATCCTGCTGGGAATCAAGCTCGGGTTGGAATGGGTTTTCACGCGCAGCATCCTCCGAAATGGAGTTCCAATTACCGACGATCAAACTGTGTTGCTGTTGAGTGAAACGAGACTCGCGATGGGGCGTCTCGAACATCGCGGATCAAATCTCGCGCAAATCCTCCCGCGACTTCTTTGTAGTCGTTCGATTCCGGTGCCGATTGCCGCGGGTATTCTTATGCCGGCGATCGTCTTACCCGTCGGATTTGGACACTGGACCAACGAGCGCTTACGGATCGTGCTTCTGCACGAATTGGCACATCTCGATCGGCGCGACATCTTAGCGCATGTCTTCTCGCGTCTGGCATGTGTCCTCTATTGGTTTAATCCGCTTGTCTGGCTGGCGGCACGGCGGATGTGTTTGGAACGAGAACTCGCTTGCGACGATTTTCTGCTGTATTTGGGAGAGAGCGCGGAACACTATGCGAACGAATTGTTGGAGATCACCGTATCGATCAAGAAAAACCTTCGAATGGTTCAATTGGCAATTCCGATGGCAACGCACAGCAATCTGAAAATTCGAATTCAGCACGTGATGAAATCAGATCTGGACCGGCGAATTGTTTCGAATCGGACTTCGATGTTCACGGCAGCGATGGCGATCGTGACGGTCATGATTTTGGCCGTGATCTCTCCGTCGTATGGAATCACTCAGTCCAGTAAACCAAAATCGATCGCCGATCTCAACGACACTGCCGTTACGCTTTCCGGTGAACTTCCCAGTGACTGGTTTGAACAACTCAAGTCGATGCCGAATCTGCAGAAAATGACGATTCGAAATCCGTCACTTCAGAACCTCAAGATCACACGGGTTCGCGAATTGCAGAACTTGACTGAGTTTTCTGCAGAGGATTTCTCAATTGATTCGCGGCTGGCCGATATCGTTGCGGTGAACATTGCACAACTTCCTCACCTCAAATCCGTGCAGTTCCACCGGACGGGGTTGACGGGCCGCGGACTGCTGGCCTTAAGTCCGTCATCCGCAACCGAACTCATTCTTGACGGTGAAGAACTGCTTTCGAATGCTGACTTCAAACATGTCGCCGTGATGCCGTCCTTAAGCCGTCTCGTGGTGGATTCGACGCCAATTGATGTCGACGGCCTGCAGGCATTGCAGGCCGCCCCTGGCCTGCGCCGGCTTGCTTTGCGTCGCCATCCGTCTGGATCAGACTCGACGGGCTGCAAGGCGCGAGTCAACGTGATTGCCGGTTTTGAGAAACTTGAGGAACTGGAACTCGGTGATACTGGATACGATCAACTTGTGCCGCTGAAGGAGTCCAAGTCTCTCGGGCTGCTGACGCTGCGCAATTGTGGCGGTAATGAGGCTTGGAATTCACTGAAACAGTTAACCCAGTTGAAGCGGATTGAGATCGACAACTGCGATTTTTGGAAAGAGTCATTCGACGAAGTGAAGTCGAACCTTGCAAAACTTGGAATCGTCATTGCCGACGTCACTCGGTCCGCTGGCGACCCATTGACACGCAATGCGGCACCTCCGGACGCAGCCACCCTGTTGGCTCGGCAAGCCCTTGAGGAGCTCGATGTCGGTAAGCAATTTCCGTCATTCTGGATCGAGTGGCACCAGCATTGGAGCAAAGTTCCCTCCATGGCTGCGGAGCCGATTCGTAGTTTCCATCGACTGAAACAGGCGCTGACAGCCGAACAGGACAAGCAGCCGTGGCAGCAGGAAACAACCTTTGCCTATGCACCCGGGCAGTTTTTCATGGACAATATCGGCAGCGGACCCGATGGCCCAAATTGGCAGCAAACGACATATGGTGATGCAAAATTCGCCCGGTCGCGCGAAGGACGGCCGGGAAACCAATTTATGTACATTCTTCGTAATGGAGTCTTAGAATTTGAGGACTCGTTGGGGCATCATTTTCCGAAGCAGCTATCCATCACGCACCAGCACATGTGGTGGGGAACTCCAATTCAGCTCAATTCCACATCCAGTTCGGTCTCGCCCCAGAAGGTGACCTACATTGAACTTCCGGCAGAAAGTTTTGCGGGTGAAACATGCCGAGTGTTCCAGGCGCCAGGTCGCAGCGAAAGACTATGGGTCAGTCAGACAACCAGGCGACTCCGTGGATCCCTGCACTACATCCACCAGGGCTATTTTACACCGTTCTATAAACAGGATGTCGTGACAAAAATCGTTGGTCGTCGCATTGAGTCGCAGGACGCGTATGGAAAACTCTTCAGCGGGCCAGGTGCAATCTCAAAGGAAGCGCAAAATCAACTCTCGCTGGCGTGGTCGGAATACGAATTCAGTAACGCCTACCCGGGCGATTTGATTGTCCTGGATGATTATCGTGAAATCACAGCGGGGAAGTGGTTCCCCTTCAAGGTCACGACTTCTGGTTGGCATCATAATGAAAAAAACGAAGGCCAATACGCGTTTATTGTGTCTGAAAACAGAGTCAAGGAAGTGGCGATTGATCGAAGCGATTTAGAACCGGACTGGGCCGCATTCCTGCCCAAAAACGGAGACAAAATTCAGGATCAGCGATACGGCGTGGCGGTGAGCTATAATCTGGACAGTGATCGATCTGAAGACGATATTCAGAAATTGGTCAACGATCAACTACTGACTTTGGCTCGCTCGGCCGTTCAGATCGAAAACATTCAAAGTCCATTCGTCAAAATGATCGGAAAGCCCGCACCACGATTCCCCGCGGAGGGTTGGATCGGAGAGCGTCCCGACCTGACTGGTAAACGATATTTGATTCACTTCTGGGCATCCTGGTGTGGGCCGTGCAAGAATGATGTGCCTCTTTTGAATTCCATTGCGAAAGATCGCATTGTCATTGGTGTTCATCCCGGCGATACAGCAATCGAACAAGTTCGCCAGGCGGTGAAGGACTCAAAAATGGCCTACCCGACCGTCGTGGCACCGAGCGGTTCGAATGACGTGCTGGGATATCCAGCCAAGATGTTTCCCTACTGCGTGGAAGTTGACGAGCAGGGCAACATTGCAAAACATGGTTTT
>JAQGHT010000206.1 GCA_028291565.1 Planctomycetaceae bacterium
TAGTGAATGGCATCCCGAACTGACTCGCTGGCGCCGTGACTTGCATCAGCATCCGCAACCCGCGTTTGAAGAGACGTTCGCGTCCGAGTTTATTGCAACGCGGCTCACGGAGATGGGGATTCCTGTTTCGCGGGGATGGGCCAAAACGGGTGTCGTGGGGTCGATCGTGGGCAAACAGCCTGGCAGCGGCGAAACCAGGGCGATCGGACTGCGGGCAGATATTGACGCGCTGGACATTACGGAGGCCACAGGCCTGCCGTATGCTTCCGTGTATCCCGGAAAAATGCACGCCTGCGGACACGACGGACATACGACAATGCTGCTGGGTGCCGCGAAATATCTGGCGGCGACGCGCGATTTTGCGGGGACGGTGCATGTGATTTTTCAACCGGCGGAAGAGAACGAAGGTGGCGGGCGGGTGATGGTCGAAGAAGGACTCTTCGATCAATTTCCGATGGATTCGGTGTATGGCATGCACAACTGGCCTGGAATTCCCGTCGGCCAGTTCGCCGCTTGCCCCGGACCGATTATGGCCGCCTTCGATGTTTTTGAAATCATCGTGACGGGACGCGGTTCACACGCCGCCAGGCCACACGATTCCATCGATCCGATCATCGTCGCGTCCCAATTGGTCACAGCATTGCAGGGGATCGCCAGCCGCCAGACCAACCCGCATGATCAAGTGGTCGTCAGCGTGACTCAGTTTCATTCCGGAGATACATGGAATGTCATCCCTTGCACGGCCATGCTGCGCGGGACGGTTCGAACGTTCCGGAAGGCCGTCCAGGACGCCACGGAACAGTCGATGGAACGGATCGTGCATGGTCTCTGCGCCGCGTACGGAGCACAGGGGACGTTGCGATACGAACGCCGGTATCCGGCAACGATCAATACTCCGGCGGAGGCCGCGAAGTCCGCGGCGACTCTGAAGCGGTTATTTGGAGCCAGCAATGTCAACGAGGCCCCGGAACCATCAATGGGTGGCGAAGACTTTTCCTTCATGCTGGAAAAGAGACCGGGTTGCTACATCTGGGCCGGAAACGGCCCCTGCGATGGCGATCGACTGCTGCATAATCCGCATTACGACTTCAATGATGAATTGCTGCCGGTCGGGGCCGCGTATTGGGTGGGATTGGCAGAAGACTTACTGCCAATCCGGTAAGTTTCGGATAGAATGCCGGCTCAAAGACGAGGGCAGGGCGAAACGCCAAGAATGCATCATGCCGCTGGTTGTCATTGGCCTGTCAGCAGATTGACGTACTACTGTTGAAGGAAATTCATGAGTGACGCGGAAGAACCTCGCCACGAATATACGGTGCTGGCTCGCCGGTTCCGGCCTCAGGCATTTGCCGATGTCGTGGGACAGGAGCATGTTGCGCAAGCCTTGCGGAATTCGATCATTCAGGGCAGGGTGGCTCACGCCTTTCTTTTCACTGGGGCCCGCGGAGTCGGCAAGACTTCGAGCGCGCGAATCCTGGCCAAATCGTTGAACTGCCCGAACGCCGTTGGTCCAGACCCCTGCAATCATTGCGAGATCTGCCAGGGAATCTCCACGGGCGGTGATGTCGATGTGCTGGAAATCGATGGGGCTTCGAATCGCGGGATCGATGATATCCGCATGTTGCGGCAAAACGTCAGCGTCCGCTCGATGCGGAGCAAGTACAAGATCTACATCATCGACGAAGTCCACATGCTCACCAAGGAGGCTTTCAACGCGCTGTTGAAGACCCTGGAAGAGCCGCCACCGAATGTGAAATTCATTTTTTGCACGACCGAGCCGAACAAAGTCCCCGATACCATCCTGTCGCGCTGTCAGAGATTTGATTTTGGGACAATTGCCACGTCTTCGATCAAGATGCGGTTGATGCAGATCGCCGAGGCCGAAGGCAAGATTGTCGATCCCGACGCCTTGGAACTTGTGGCACGGCGGGCGGCAGGCTCGATGCGCGACAGCCAGTCCCTGTTCGATCAGCTGTTGGCGTTTGGTGAAGAGCATATTCGCGCCGCCGATGTCCATCGGCTGTTGGGAACGGCCCCCGACGAACGACTGATCGGCATCATGCAGGCTGTGATCAATCGCCAGCAGGGTGATCTCTTACAGCAATTCCAGATGGCGTTGGAGGGCGGCGTCCAACTGGGCGAATTGACCGATCAGCTGTTGTCTTATACGCGAGACCTGCTGATCGTAGCATCGGGCGCACAGGATGTGCCCATGCAGAGCATCGCCGATGAGAATTACCCAACGCTGAAACAGCAAGCCACGGCGTGGGGCCTGAGAAACATCCTGGCGGCCCTGCAGATTCTGGCGGACACAAAAGGGAAGATGCGGGGCGTGAACTACGGCCGCGCTCTGGCAGAACTGGCACTGGTCCGCCTGTCGCTGCTGGAAGACTTGAACGCTCTGGAACAGGTCATCGCCGCCATTCGCTCGGGCCAGTTTGCAGTCGGTGGAGCAGTCCAGGGGCGCCCGATCGCCATCAGTCAGGGGGCATTGCCGGGGCCTTCCAGACCCGCTCCGTTGCCCTCGTCCAGTACTGGTGCACCGGTCGAAAAAAAAAATGACATGACATCAGAACAACCAGCACAAGCGGTTGTTCCCACCCCCGTGCCGATTGCGGAATCGACACCGTCGCTACAGACTGTCCAGTCTTCGGTGGTAGAATCGGCATTGCCGGTCGTGGAATTGCAAGCGGGCAAAGAAGCCGAGTTTTTCTCACAACTGCTTGAGAGAATTCCAGTTATGTTAAAGGGTCACTTGAAGAACGCGGTCCCTTCTGCAACTTCCGGGCCAAATCAACTGGTCTTGGGCTTTGAAAAACGGTATGATTTGGCACGTCAGTACTGCGAACGCCGCGACAATCTCGACAAAGTCCGTGAAATTGCCGTGAAGTTGGCGGGCCGACCGATTACTGTGAGTTTTCGACAAGAGAATAATCTGGCTGTTTCAAAGGGTGGAGCAGCCTCGGAAATCGCTGGCGGTACGACGAAGAAAGCCGCTGTTGACGAGCCCAAGATTAAGCCCGATCCGTTTGTCCTGCGAGCCGCGGAAGTTTTTCACGGCCGCGTCGGAGATCCGACAGCAATGGGATAAGTTTTGTTGAAAGGAGTCAAGTTGCCAGTGAACGCGTATGGATCGACGGTCAATGAATTGATCAACCAGTTTTCCAAATTACCGGGAATCGGCAAGAAATCGGCAGAGCGAATTGCTTACCATTTTTTGCGTTGCCCGGCCGATGAAGCATTCGCACTGGCTGACGCGATCCGCCAGGTCAAGCTGAAGATTCATGCCTGCCCAAACTGCTTCAATCTCACTGAAGAAAACTTGTGCTCAATTTGTGCCGATTCGCGGCGCGATCCGCGCTTGATCTGCATCGTTGAGCAACCTCGAGACCTGCTGGCGCTGGAGGCTGCGGGTGCGTTTCAGGGCGTGTATCACGTCCTGCAGGGGCGGATCGCTCCGTTGGAAGGAATCGGCCCCGAACAATTGACCATCGATCAACTGGTGACTCGAGTCAAACGGGACCATGTCCGGGAATTGATCATGGCCACGAATCCGACATTGGAAGGGGACGGCACGGCGTTGTATATCTCCAATGTGCTGGATGGCACGGGAGTGAAAATTACTCGGTTGGCGCGCGGAATTGCGTCCGGAAGCGTGCTAGAGTTTGCCAACAAAGAAATGCTGGCTGACGCGATGCGGGGACGGCAAAGTTTTTAAAAACATTTTGATTTTCCTTCCGGGAGAGTCAGGAAACCGGACGCTAGCGCGTTCCGGCTGAATGGGCAAATCGGGTTTTTGGTAACAATTTCGCGGAATGGCGTGATCCATTCCCCACCGAGCTCGTCTCGGTGGTCACCGGGCTTTTGCACTACGCGCC
>JAQGHT010000214.1 GCA_028291565.1 Planctomycetaceae bacterium
GCTGATCCCCGCCACACGAGGCCCAACACAATACAGAATTCAGCACAAAGAATCAGTGGATTTACACCCACCGCTCGCCCGATTGTCTGTTGGCTTCTTAGTCCTTTGAACCAGGATTCAGATCGGGAAGTTGCCAGGAACGGATTGCGTAGTCGGAATTGGGCTCATCGGCATAAGGCGGACTTCCGCCGCCTCCCGCCGTCAGAAGATGGGCTCCATCGGGCAGAAAGGCGATGTCGTAAATCGCGTCTCGCTGGGCGATGAAGTTCAGTCGTGTCTTGCCATTCTTTCGATCTACAATGGAAACATCGCCCTCCACCCGGCCCACCGCAATGTAACGATTGTCTGGTGTGAACCGTGCCGCGTATGCCCCCTCAATGCCTCGATCAACTTGCGGGGCCGTCAAGCGATGCAAACCTGCCTTCGAAACGTCCCACAAATGGACGTTCTGTGTTGCCGCCAGCATTTGACCATCTGGGGACAGCCGTAACCCGGAAAAGGTGGACGACTCGCCGTTAAAGAATTCCCCGAACGCTTCCGTTTTGAAGTCATAGGTCCGCAATCGGTTTCCGTTATTTCCGCCCGAAAGCAGCAACCGGTCGTCGGTCAGGAAGATCCCGACACGCGCATCCGGAACATTTAACATTCTCTGATTGCCACTCGCCAGGTCCCATACCGCGACTTGTCCTGCAGCGCCGGGCCACCAACCCAGGAGGCTTTTTCTATTGGGAGACAAAGACAGCCCCACAATGGAAAAGGGGCGTTTTTCTCCGCCCAGTGTTTTCATTGTTTCACCAGTCTTACAATTCCAAATCAGGGCGTCTTTACCAACACTGACAATGGAGTGATTGTCGGCGAGAAACTCTGCTGCAAGCATTGCATAATTCCAGTGCGGCCGAGTTTCCGGATCGCGCCCTTGATAGAGGTTTTTGGCTGTCGCGACGTCCCAGACAATCCATTCATTGATCCCTCTTTTGGAATCTCGAGTATCCGCGTATGCCACGGAGATGAGGTATTTTCCGTCCGGTGAAACTGCCAGGTGACGTACTGGAGCCCGGTGGCCTCGAAAAACACGAACTTCAACCGGTCTTGCCGGTTTGGAGTTCGTCACAACGTTTCCCCGCTTGCGTCGCTCGCGGGCCTCAATCGTCGAGATGGCTTGATTCACCTGTTCCGGTAGAGTCACACGGTTTTGTCCCTCGACATCTCGAGAACGCGGATCGGATTCTGTGATCCAGGGCTTGAGTTCTTTCAAAAATGCAATCTGGTCTCGATTACCCCGACGACCAATTTCTTCGATCGCCTGATATCGACGATACGTATTCTTCGGCCAATTGTTATCCGTGGCCACTTCCTGCAGCTTATCCATCGGTGATTGATTCAGTCGAATCTGCTCCATCAAGGTCCGAATATTGTTCTGCATTCTAAAGTCTCGTTCGACCTTCAGGCGAGGTTCGAGCGCATCCAGCAGCGACTGCTGATTGAGAGTTTGCAACGCGTCACGGACAGGATCCAACGTCCAGCGGTGAGTCATTCGGCGTTCCAGCCGATACAGATCGTATTGCGTTAACAAGAATTCCAAGCCTTCTGGAACCTCGAGATCAATCAGTTTGAGTGCGATCGCACAACGGGTCTTCAAACGCAAGTCAGTTTGCCAGAGGGTCTCCTTCAGCAGGTTGATGCGAGAATTGTCGACTGCATCAATCAGTTGTATTGCTGCCGATTCTTTCTCTGCCGCAGTACGTCGTCGATCTTCCAAAACCGTTTTGATCGCGTCGATATCCACGTTGGCGTTGGCGTCAACACCGGCAACATGCGGTTGCAGGAAGGCCCCGCCGGCGATCAGGAGCATCAACGCAACTCCGCAAGGCAAGCACCAGACGGTTGCTTTCATGTTGGTCTGTTCCAATACAGCGAGAATGAGCAAACAGTCAGCGAACACCACGGAAGGAACCGAGTGGTTCCCTGTAACAACGAGCAGTGTGACCAAATCTTAGTCGCTGAACCGCAATTTTTGAATCCCGGTAACCCGCCAAGACGTAGGTTCTCACCCGAAGACCAAAGACAGACTACTGAACGTTCGAGTCATGTTTTCCCTCATTCGTCTTCTTCCTGTTCAATGATTGTCTCGCCGTTGACGAGTTGCAGTCGAATCGGCTGAGCCCGCGACAGGGCTTTGATGGATTCCGAAAGGATCGTCGAGTGTGTGCTCACCCAGACTTGTGACGTCTTGGCCGCATTGACGATGAGTTCAGCTAACGCGGGTAAAAGATCGGGATGCAGGCTGGACTCTGGTTCGTTCAAAGCGATCAGCGTTGTCGGGCGCGGGCTTAACAGGCTCGCGGCGAGGCAGAGAAACTTCAATGTCCCATCAGAAAGCTCGCGCGAGACTAATGGCCGGACACAACCTTCCGTTTCCAAACCAACGGTCAGTTCGGTGTAGCGCGGGGATTTCTGCCATGGTTCTTCATCATTCGACATAATCACCAGCGATCTGGAAGCAATTGACGGAACGGGATCGACAGTGTTATCGTCCTCTCATTCTGCGTGGCGAAAACGCCGCCCAGGCACAATTGGGCTGAGAGGATTCGAATTGTCTGCGTCTGAGAAGCGAATCATCCTGGGAATCAATGCGGCATATCACGAGAGTTCCGCGGCAATAATCGTTGGCGACACGGTCGTGCATGCCGTTGAGGAAGAGCGACTGTCTCGTGTCAAACATGCCAAACCAGCTTTGGTTTCAAACCCGGACGAACTTCCCTGGCGGGCGATTCGCTCATGCCTCGACGCGGCGGATTTGGAAAGTCTGTCCGATTGTCACGCCATCAGTTACTCGCTCTTGCCGAATCGTCGTCAGGCGACGGTGGGCAGGGACCCCTATCCCATCGATCCGATCCTGAGCTTCGGAACCTTGAACGGCGAACGCGAGTTTGAGCGACGTGTTCGACATGTCCCGAAACTGCTGGCTGAATCGGCCGGCAATGATGACGTCGCAAACCGAGTCCACTTTGTTGCTCATCACCGAGCTCACGCAGCCAGTGCGTTTTTCTGTTCCCCCTTTGACCATGCGGCGTTGCTGGTTGTCGACGGAATCGGAGAAGACTCGACGGCCTGGTTGGGATGCGGAACGTCTGCCGGCATACAGACAATCGAAGAGATTCCATACCCCCAATCAATCGGCCTGCTCTGGGAGCGCATCGCGGTGTATCTGGGCTTCACCGAGTACGACGCATGCAAGGTCATGGGGCTTTCCGCATATGGCGACCCAGATAGATTCGAGACTGAGTTTGATCGGCTGTTCCAGATCAACTCACAAACCAGTGCGACTCACAGAGCCAGTTCGCCGCCCTTTTTCATTGATCCCTTGCTGGCACGTTTTCGGAGCGGTGACGTTCGGGGGCTCGAAACACTCTTCGGTCCAAGACGCTTGCCGAGCGAATCCGTTGAGCAGGCTCGGTTCGCTGACGTCGCGGCAGGCCTTCAGAAGCGGACCGAAGAGGCCGTCCTGGCGCTGTGCTGGCAGTTGGCAATTACTACTGGCGAAATGAACCTCGCCTATAGTGGGGGCGTCGCTCTGAATTGTGTCGCCAATGCCCGCATTGAACGGGACGGGCCATTCGACAACATCTACGTCATTGCCGCGGCACATGACGCCGGGACAGCGATCGGTGCCGCAGCCGAAACGGCCGGAAGCGAAGTATGGCAAAAGAAGTGCGGACTCGGGAGTAAAATCTCTCCCTTTCTGGGGCCGGAATATACAGCGGATGAGATCGACCGCACACTGCAAACTTTCGGGTATGAGTATGAAAAGTCATCCGACTGTGTCGAACAGGCAGTGACACTGTTGATGGAAGGACACATTATCGGGTGGTTTCAGGGGCGCCTTGAGTTTGGTCCGCGCGCGTTGGGCGGCCGATCACTTCTGGTCGATCCTCGAAATACGAATCTGCGAGAACGACTCAACCAGCGCGTCAAGCATCGGGAACGGTTCCGACCTTTCGGGGCGTCGGTTTTGGAAGAGCAAGCGGCGGAGTGGTTCGAGTTTCCACGCGGTCGAGATGGTGCGATGCATTCCCGGGATCTCATGCTCCTGGCATACCGCGTAAATCCTGAGAAAGTCGAGCTGATTCCAGCCGTCGTCCATCGCGACGGGACTTGTCGTATTCAGACTGTCAATCGTGAAGCGAATCCGTTATTTCATCGGTTATTAAATCGATTTTTCGAGCGAACCGGTGTCCCAGTTCTGCTCAATACGTCTTTCAATGATCAGGAACCCCTGGTGGCGACACCCGAAGATGCACTGCTCACATTCGCGAGAACAGACATCGACGATTTGTTTCTTCAAAACCGGCATGTCAGCCGTGACCAGCATCAAAAGGCTTTCCTCACAGTGCAAGACTTCCAATGACCGACTCCCAGACCCCGCCGGCTAAACCCAGTGCCGATCAACTGTTTCATGTGGTGCACGATGCGTACGGGAAGCGCCTGGCACTCGTGTTTGGAAACCATGCGGAGCGTGGCGAGTGTCCCTTCTACACGGCTTCGCGATGCCATCACTGTGATATCGGGATGGGCGAAGGAGTTGCCTTTGATCTCGCGACCAATCGTCGGCGTCTTGAATGGTATCAGTCGTATTTTCGTCACGAATGGGAGGCTCTCACGCATCTGGTCATTTACAATTCGGGATCGGTACTGAACCCGGTCGAGATGCCGTTCGAATTTCTGCAGGACATTCTGGCAGTGGTTCGACGAGTTGCATCGATTCGTGTCGTTTCACTGGATTCACGAGAGTCGTTCGTGACGGTGGACCGAATACTTCGAATTGCCGAACAACTCAGAGACGATCAATGTGTGAGGATCATTCTTGGCATCGAGTCGGCGAACGACCACATCCGAAATGAGCTGCTGCAGAAAGGAATGTCGTTCGAGAGGATTCAACGTATGTTTGACGATATCGCGAAAGCCGCCGAGCAGATTGGCCCTCACCGTGTCGGGATCGACGTCAACATTGTTGTCGGCGGACCAGGAACAACGTCGCAAACGGCCGCAATTGACGCGGTCGAAACCGCTCGCATGGCCCTCGCGTTCGGCAGGATGTCGGTCGACTTCAACATTCATCCCTATTACCCCAGCCTGCGGGGGCTGGCGCGTTTTCCCGCCCATTCGCGATGTCCGGTGTCGATCCTGTTGGAAGCAATTCAGGCGGTTGCGAGTATCTGTCAGGCCTATGTCCCTGCGCCACGGATCTTCATCGGCGATCATGATGAAGGACACGACACAGACCGGAATGGGCGGCTGAATGACGCATTACGCGTCGGCCACGTGATCCACCGATTCAATGCCACTCAAGACTTTGGCGATATGACAGATTGTTTATTCGACAAGTAAGAACAGTGGCGGAATTCGCAACGTCGCAATTCGATTCCAATAGAGATCGAAGTGAGACGGATCTGGAAATGGTGGATCTCGCAATAATTGAAGCGCATTGGCAAATGCCTGTAAATTGATTCGCCTGTCTGGCAAGCAGGTCGATTGTGCCATATTTCACGCCAGTGCGGCTTAAACTTGCGTCATCGTGATCTTCTCCCCTCGCCTCGACACCCCGAGGAGCGAGGATGTGTTGGTCGTCAGGTAGGCGATAATCCCGCCTGCGATGGCACCAAAAAGATGACCGTCCCAAGAGATGTGGCTTCCAATGTGAGGCATGACGCCCGGCAGCAGAATTCCACCATATAGGAATGTCACGACAACCGCGATCACGAGCGGAACAAATCTGCGTTCCATCCAGCCTGAAACGATCAAAAAGGCGATCAGACCGAAGATCAAGCCGCTAGCTCCTACGTGGGTGGCGGGCCGCCCGCACAACCAGAGTAAAAGGCCACCGAATACAACGATTTCGGCAACAACCTCCCAGGACCTCGCCTTAGAACCCGCCAGCAAGACGAGCAGCACAAACAGAGGAATCGTGTTGCTGACGATGTGCTGTAAATTGGCATGCAAAAATGGCATGACCGGAATACCCCAAAGTCCACTTAACGTTCGTGGAGTCACACCATAAGAAAGCAGATTAAATGGCATTACAAATTCCAGCAGGAAGACGACCCAAATGATGGCAATAAACGTAATGACTCCCTTGAGTTCTTGTTGGATGGTGTTTTGCACGATTGACTTCTCAAATGGGCCGGATGGCTGGAGTTGTACCTGATGCGAATGCCCCAAGGTCACGGACATACCCGAATTCCTGAAAGTGTCGTGACAGGGTGCAATCTGACGCGTAATATAACGGGAATTTCCGCTGGACGGATTCAGTTCGACGAGCGGAAAACTGGAAAACGAGTCTCAAGCGGAATTCGGATGATCTATTTGATCGCTTTTCGCGTTTATTGTTTCATTCGATGATCTGTCAACGACGGTCATAGGCCTGATTCAATTCGAAAGGGTCCTCAGCCTGCGAAATGAGGCCGGGTTGGTCAATTGTGCCGAAGAATTCGTCAAATCCCTCAAATTACCGAAATTGGCTTCTGTATCAACTCACGAAGATATGGATGAGGTTCAGTGTTTACGTTTCAGCGCATCGTGCACTCGAAAACACCCATTGCAATCGAGTATATGAACGCTGGTTTAGATTTTGTTTGCTCAGTCACGGAATTCGCGTACAAAATGAAGTACGTCGGGCATTCCAGCTTGCTTCGTCTGTTTGGTGAGTCAAAAATCTTGCAGATTGCGTCATCGTTTCTGCGCACCTGCTTAGAAAGGTCCGGTGATTCTCATGATCTTCAGCAAGCTGTGGCGGGCTTTCGCCGCACAAATGAACAAGGTTGCCAATTTGTTCTGGCAGGCCGATCCCATCGCGCAGATGCAGTACGAATATGATCAGGCTGTCGAACAACTCAAGGGAGGCCGCGAAGGTCTGGAGCAATATCGGGCTCTGGTTGAGCGGGTGGGACGACAGGTCGCCAACAATCAGGCACATGTTTCCAGCCTGGAAGCCAAAGTCAAGGCATACCTGCAGACGGGCGACCGGGAAACGGCCGCACGATATGTGCTTGAGCTGCAGAAAGCCAAGAAGGATCTGGAAGAAAATACCGCTCAACTCAAGCTTCATGACGACGCGTATAACAACAACATCACCAAGGTCAAACATGCCAGTGGCAAGCTGGCCCAGATCCGGGAAAAGATTGCCAAGTACGATGCGGAATTGAAAATGAGCCGGGCGGAAGGAGAGTTGGCCAAGCTCTCGCAGGACTTCAATTTCGAAGTGACCACTGATTTCGGTCAGATCGAACAGGTCTTGCAGGAAAAAATCTCCCTGAATCGGGCCAAGGTGCGCGTGGCGGCGGATCTGTCGGGCGAAGGGGTCGCCGATATCCAGCGCGAACAAGCCATGGAAAAGGCGATGGGAGAACAGGCGTTGCGAGACTTCGAAATCCAAGCGGGACTCGTCACGCCAGACACCGCCAAAATCGCGGAAGAGCAAAAAGAACTCGGACCGGCACAGCGCGCGACTAATGTGAACTCACAGTCCTAGGACAATTTCATGGAGCCAGGTCAACCCACTTCCGCTGAGAGTTCCGGGACAATGTCGCCTGTCGCGAATGTTCGTTGTTCGGCGCAGCACAACGGCGCCCCGTTGCCAGGGACATTGCCGGATTGGTATCCGGCATGGGCGGCGGCGTTGGCGGACATGTATTTTTCGGGAACTACCTGTCTGTTCATTGTCCATGGAAATGTCCACGATCTGA
>JAQGHT010000028.1 GCA_028291565.1 Planctomycetaceae bacterium
TTCGATCTCAATTCCGAATCCGCCGCGACTCGTCAACGTTATGGAACGCATCGTTGGGGTCAGATGGCTCTATTGGCGCGACGGCTGGTGGAATCTGGCGTGACCTTTGTGACGCTGAATACCGCTCCCGATTGTTTACGTTGGGATTGGCATGTCAGCGTCACGAAAGAAAACCGGCCGCAACCCGATCCGGGCGGACCGAATGTCGGGATGGAATGGAGTGGTCCGCCGCTCGACCGAGCGTTGTCGGCCCTGATCACAGATCTCAGCGAGCGAGAGCGATGCCGCAATGTGTTGCTGGTGGTGTGGGGTGAATTCGGCCGGTCACCAAAAATCAACGTCACCGGCGGGCGTGACCACTGGCCGCGCCTCGGAAGCGTGCTGCTGGCAGGGGGAGGCTTGAAGATGGGCCAGATTATTGGTGAATCAAGCTCTGATGGCGGGCTACCTGCAAATCGACCGATCAGCCCCAGCGACGTCCTGGCGACCCTGTATAAGCATCTCGGCATCGACCCCAACCAGAACGCCGTTAACTTACTGGGGCGCCCGATTCCGCTGCTGCCAGACGGCAAGCCGATCGATGAACTGTTTTGACGTTTAGCGTGGATAATTCCGGGTAGCTGAAATCGTGAGATTTCGGGCGGAACACGTCGATCGGCCCGAATTCTCACGAATTCAGCTACGAAAATCATCCAAGGCGTCGCCCGGTGGGGCCACGGCCTATGCGCTACTTCTGTGTATCGTCGAGTTCCTGACACCTCAAATTGAGATCGTCCCATGCGCCAACCGCTCAGTCGCCGCTGTTTCCTCGGTACGTCGTTGGGAACTGTCGGGCTCGCATTGGGGAACGTATGTCGGACCACTGTCGAGGCGGCAGACGTCAGGCCGCGAGATAAGTTGCCCATCGCTGCTGTGGTCACGGTTTATCATCACAATTCCCATGCGGACGTGATTGTTGGCAAGGTCTTGGAAGGCTGGTTGCAGGATGGCGGACCTGGACCGGATCTGAAGCTGGTGTCGATCTATGTGGACCAGGTAGGCGACCACGACCTCAGTGTGCCGTTGGCCAGGAAGCATGGATTTCGGCTTGCGAAATCGATCCCGGAGGCGCTCACGCTGGGCACGAACTCGCTGGCGGTCGCCGGCGTGCTGTCTATTGGTGAGCACGGCAACTATCCCAGTGTGCCGGAGACGCAACAGACCATGTATCCTCGCCGTCGGTTCTTCGATGAGATCGCCGCCACATTCAAAATGTGTGGCAAAGTCGCCCCTGTGTTCAATGATAAGCATCTGTCTTATGCCTGGAGCGATGCGAAGCACATGTTCGATACGGCTCGAGACATGCGCATTCCGTTCATGGCCGGTTCCTCGGTCCCGGTGATGTGGCGCAGCCCATCAGTGACATTTCCGATCGGCACTGAAATCTCCGAAGCCATCGCGCTGGGATCCGGCGGACTGGACCACCATGGAATTCACACATTGGAAGGCCTGCAGTGTCTCGTGGAACGCCGCAAAGGGGGTGAAACCGGCGTCAAATCTGTACAAGCGGTCCAGGGAGACGGAATCTGGCAGGCGGAAAAATCAGGACGCTGGTCCAAGGCGTTGTTTGATGCTGTCGTTGAGGCCTCACCGAAGCCTTATGCGGGTAAGGTCGCGCGGCCCCCGGCGATGTCTAAGGACGCCGTCTTTTATCTGATCGAATACCGCGATGGACTGAAAGCCACCGTCGCCATGAACACCGGCTTGACACACGAGTTTGCCTGCGGAGTTTCGATCCGAGGCCAGGAAAAGCCATTTGCCGTCACCTTCCTGCCCCAGGATTTCAGGCCCTTCGGGCATTTTGAGCAGTTGCTGCGCGCGGTAGAACACATGTTTCACACGGGACATCCCGCATACCCTGTCGACAGAACGTTGCTGACGACAGGAATCCTGGATACGGCATTGCATAGTCTGGTTGAAAAAAGCAGTCGTCTGGAAACGCCGTATCTTGATGTGACTTATTCGCCGGTGGACTGGCCCTTTCCCAAAGGGATGCCGCCATTGCCTCCAGCGTAGCCCAGATCGCTTATTCCAGTCGAACTGGACTTTCAGGTCTGCACAAAGTCTTAACTTTGTTCGGTCCGTTCTTTCAATTTCAGTAGCTTATGTGGTGGGCCATAACAATAGAAATGTCCTCATCCGAACGATTGGGTCTGGCGCAACAGACGAGAGCGCGTGCGAACCCAAGCGGAACCTGAGCCTGTACACCGATCAAGAAGATATCGAAGACGAACTCCGCGCCACCGAAAGATTCAGTTTTGGAATGTGTTTGTCAGCGCCGCGTGTCAATAATTCGAAACATCGCTTAACCTGAACAACGTCCACTGTCTCAGAAAGTCACCGGTTGCCGGGGTGTGATGTTCTCTTCGGAACTTGTTTTAAAGCCATCATTTACGCGGATTTTGCCGCATTTCCCTAATGGCGATGATGTGGAATAACATCATTAAGAGCGTATGCTGCGGACGTCGACCGGGGATTCCGGCGCCGACTTTGCGTTGCCTAACTGGCTGCCAAATATAAAGTTACGTCTTATTGAAGCCGGCCGCGCCAAAATTCTGAAACAAATTGTTTCAAGTGGCACACGGACTGCTTTACATCTCCTGCATCAAACAACGCTGCCAGTCGCGACTGGCGGCCAAGTCATGCTGAACGGGTTGATCACCCGCAAGCACCTCACACCGATTCATGATATCGAGCAGACGCTCGGTCACACACGATTCACTTGATGCACACACAGGAGATTTTCACATGCGTAACGTTTTCGCCCAACTGATCAACGACGAAGCTGGTTTCATTGTTTCTGCAGAACTGGTCCTGGTCGCCACGATTGGAGTTCTGTCTCTGATTGTCGGCCTGACTGAAGTCGCCTTCAACGTGAACAACGAACTGGAAGATGTCGGATCTGCGTTTGGCTCAATCAATCAGACCTATCAATACAACGGCACCAGTGGCACCAAGGGGCAAGTGGCAGGCAGCGTCTTCTGGGATATGCAAGACCAGGGTGACAGCGATAACGACATCGTCTGCAGCGTGGCACCGACCGGCGAAGACACCAGCTGGGGCCGGTAATTCGGACCATAATTCAACTCAGCCAAGCAGCATGAAATGCTGAAACCTGGAGTTGCAACAAATCAGAGAAGCATGCATCGAGTGTGGTGTGTGCCATACTTGCCCCCACCAGGATGGTGGGGGCTTTGTTCATTGGCCGATCGAAAGCGGAATTTGGCTGCAGCTGGTGATGGCTTTCGCGAAGATCCTACCTGCAAGTCAGGCTGGCTCATCCAGAATCACTGGTCGATTTCGGGTTTTGACATGCGCGCCAGTTTGTCTGGATTCCGGAACACATAGCAATTGGCAATCCGGCCTTCGACAATGTCCAACGTCAGCACGGATGCGAGTTCTCCGTGATAAAGTGCCACGAGTCCAGGTTGGCCGTTGACACGCACCGGCCGTAGAACATATTCGGCACCACGTTTTTGAGCCAAACCAATAAACATGCGGGCGACACGTGCGGCACCACAAATCGGGACCATCGCGGCAGTCGCTTTTCCTCCGCCGTCCGTATATGCCACAGCATCGGCAGCGAGCAGACCGACCAGCCCGTCGAGATCTCCGGTCGTACAGGCTTCAAGGAACTCACCCGTAATCCGTTCTGCTTCGTCCAGGTCGGGCTCGAAACGGGGGCGACGTTCATGAACTCGCTCTTCGGCGCGACTGACCAACTGCCGGCAGTTGATGGCGGACTTGTCGAGGACCTCGGCGATCTGATCGTATTCGTAGTCGAAGACTCGCCGTAGAAGGTATGCAGCCCGTTCCACTGGTGACAAGCTTTCAAGTACGACCAGGAACGCCAACGAGATTGATTCGGCCGCTTCCAGCGTGTCACCGGCCGACGCCGATTCGATGACTGGATCGGGGAGCCAGGGACCGATATAGCTTTCCTTCCGGGCTTCCACCTTGCGCCGCTGATCGATGCACAATCGGGTGACAATCGAATTGAGATAGGCCTGGGCGGACTGGACATCGCCCCGGTCAGCCCGAGACCAGCGCAGATAGGCGTCCTGCAGAACATCATCCACATCGGCGAGGGATCCCAACATCCGGTACGCCAGACGCTCAAGCCCACCGCGATATTGTTCAAAAATCGGATCAGTTTCCGACATGTGTGAAACTCCCGGTGGCAGACTGACTTTCGTTCTTGAATGAGTTCAGCACACAATTCGCGGCGTCTTCTGCACTGGCAGCTGATGCGTCTGCGAGAGTGCCACGGGAACCGACCCAGTCTCCGGCGAGAAACACGCCAGGCTGCTCCTGCACTTGAACGCCGGGGCGTCCCACAGTTCCACCTTGTGCTGCAGCCGGCAGGCAGTGGGAGACGGTCATTCCGGGCAAGAACCTGCGTTCGACGACTTGTGCTCGCCAACCGGGCTGCATCTGATCGAGAACTCCTTCCAATTCGGCTTCAGTATTCGAATAGGATTTCTCAGCATCCTCTCGAAGGTATTTCATGATGTGCACAACGGCTATCCCTTCCGGAGCGAGTTTCGCGGCTGCTGAATGGACTGAGTAATAGACCGATCGATCCAAGCCCAGCGCGAAACGGTGTTCTGGTCGAGACAATCGATCCAGACAGACGTCCAGACAAGCGGCGTGCACAGGAACTACAGTGTTTGACCACCGAGCCAGTGGTGATTCTTCCGACAAATTCAAGAGTTGACAAGCGGCACCGGGAGAAACCGTCAGAATTGCAGCCCGGCTATGCAGTTCTTCTCCGTTCGCGAGCGTGATTTTGATGCCGTTGCCTACACGCTCAACTCGCTTGACGCTTGAACCAGTACGAAACTCGGTCCCATCTTCACTCGCCCGACTGCGCAATCCATCAATCAGTGTTTGCCAGCCCCCATCGACATACCAGACATTGCCTGACAACCCCACCTGCAATTGTGTCAGTGCCGCGGCCGCAGACAATGTTTCGGCAGCATCGGCATAGGTATTCAGCCGGGCCAGCGTCCGAAGAAATGCGTTAAGATTTCCCCGACCTGCACGTTGCTCAATCCAGGTTTGCAGGCTGACATGGGTGAGAGAAGTCACGTCCATGCGTGGCAGTTCTTGTAACAGCCGCGCCAGAATCCACTTCTCGCGAAGTGAGAACAAACCTGAAGTCAGCAGGGACCAAGCACTGAAGGGGAACGCAAATTCATTCTTTCCCTGCAGCAAAACGCTTCGACCCGGATTCGGAAATCGACCCGAAAATGGGACATGCAGCTCTTTCAGCAGACGAAACGCATGGCCCTGGCAGTACAAGGCGTGTGGGCCTAAGTTCAAATGCAGTCCGGATTTGACTTGAGTCGCTGCCCGGCCGCCGAAATGTCTTGCTTGTTCCAGGACAATCACCGAGTGTTCCGCCTGGGCAACTTTGGCCGCAGCGATCAAGCCGGCCAATCCGCCCCCAACTACAATCACATCAGCATCGCGCTGAGTGAAACTCATCGTTGAAGGTTCGAACGTGTGGTCAACAAACATGGTGTGCTCCTCAATCTTGGTGTTGAAAATGGCGATTCAACCTGAAGACGAACACGAACGCGATTTTGTGACAGCGCTTCAAGAATTTGAAAAAAGAGTGCGTGCAGACGTGACTCTTCCTCGCTGCTGAAGTGGTGGTACTTCGGGCGAGGGTTCGGAATCGTGTGGTTTCTCACGAAACGAGAGCCAGCTCAATGAATGTGTTTGAGGTTATCGATCAACGAAGTTCGATCGGATTCTTAAACGTCGGGATTTTCACTCCTGTAATTTCCCAAAGGGAAGGGAGCAAATTCCTATTTCCTGTTACAGATGGTCGAAGATGATTCCTCAAAAAACGGCCGGGAGTTCTCCACGTTCAGACTGTGAAAAATAGCAATTTGCAATTCCCTCTGGGCGGGAATTGCCACCAGGAGGCCTCAACCGGCCGAGATTCGGCAGGTTTGTGGGGAAACCCATCAATTGGTTTAGCAAATCAGTGTCATTTTCCCGTGCCAATTCGATGATCCTGATCCAAAGCAGACGCCATGAAATCATTTCTGGTGAATTCAAGTCAAGTTTTAAAACTAGCGACTCGGCTTCTCGAGAATAGCACTCCAGGCTCCCGTCCGGCTGAATCTGCAAGTGATGGACAGTCAGTGCAGTCAGCGGGTCTGGAACATGCTGTGATAACTTAACTTGGTTGCATCTTGCGCATGACAGGACAAGATTATCGTAGTCTGTGGTAAGATTCGGGTCCGTCGCTTGCGGAATGAAATGATCGATGTCGAAGTCGCCCGTCACGCGCCCCCATTGCTCGCGGATGAGACAGTAGATGCAACTGAACGAAAACTCATCGCGCAGCCACGGGCGAAATGACGAGTAGTCGACATATCCTCGCGGCCCATGTTTTCGTTGATGTGGCGTAGCTGGATAGATAAATGCCGTCATCGCGGTTGTTTTTTTCTATGACGCTGCAGGAGTTCGGCATGTAATTTCAGTGCCGCATCAATAGGAAGCGGAGCGA
>JAQGHT010000280.1 GCA_028291565.1 Planctomycetaceae bacterium
TAACTGGGGTGATGGTAACACTCAAACTGTTACGGGAAATCCGTCTTCCGCGACGCACATCTACACCGATGGTCCGAATGCCTTCACCGTCTCTGCAACAGCGACTGATGAAGATGGGACGTTCAACGCGAATAGTCTCGCGGTAACGGTCAATAATGTGGCACCGACGCTGGTGATCAGTGGAGCGAGTAGCACGAATGAGGGTTCCGTCTACACGTTGGGTCTGTCTTCCAGTGATCCGGGTCAGGACACGATCAATCATTGGACGATCAACTGGGGCGACGGGAATACCCAGACCGTGTCCGGCAATCCCTCATCTGCGATACACATTTATGCGGATGGTCCGAATGCCTTCACAATTGTTGCGACGGCAACGGATGAAGATGGCACGTTCAATGCCAATAACCTGGCAGTGACCGTCAACAATGTTGCACCCACGTTGGTCATCAGCGGAGCGAGCAGCACCAATGAAGGTTCGGCTTACACATTAGGCCTGTCTTCCAGTGATCCGGGGCAGGATACGATCAATCATTGGACAATTAATTGGGGTGACGGGAATACTCAGACCGTGTCCGGCAATCCCTCATCTGCGATACACGTCTATGCTGATGGTCCGAATGCCTTCACCGTTTCCGCAACTGCAACGGATGAGGACGGCACGTTCAATGCCAACAGTCTGGCGGTGACAGTCAACAATGTGGCGCCCACGCTGGTTATCAGCGGTGCCACCAGCACCAACGAGGGTTCGACCTATACGTTGGGCCTGTCTTCGAGTGACCCTGGCCAAGACACGATTAATCATTGGACGATTAACTGGGGTGATGGGAACACGCAGACTGTGTCTGGGAATCCGTCGTCAGCAACGCACGTTTATGCTGATGGTCCGAATTCCTTCACCGTTTCCGCCACGGCTACCGACGAGGACGGCACATTTAATGCGAACAGCCTGGCGGTAACGGTCAATAATGTTGCTCCAACACTGGTGATCAGCGGGGTCAGCAGTACGAATGAAGGTTCGACCTACACGCTGGGGCTGTCCTCCAGTGATCCGGGCCAGGATACGATCAATCATTGGACGATTAACTGGGGTGATGGGAACACGCAAACTGTGTCTGGGAATCCCTCGTCGGCGACACATGTTTATGCCGATGGCCCCAATAGTTTTACCGTCTCGGCGACTGCAACCGATGAGGACGGCACGTTTAATGCCAACAACCTGGCCGTGACTGTCAACAATGTTGCTCCAACGTTAGTGATCAGCGGCGTCAGCAGTCTCAATGAGGGTTCCACCTACAGTCTGGGTTTGTCTTCCAGTGATCCGGGCCAGGACACGATCAATCATTGGACGATCAACTGGGGTGACGGCAACACACAGACCGTGTCCGGAAATCCATCGTCCGCGACTCACCTTTATACGGATGGACCGAATTCTTTCACGATCATTGCGACGGCAACGGATGAAGACGGGACATTCAATGCCAATAACCTGGCGATTGGTGTGATCAACGTCGCGCCGACCGGGACATTGACGAATGGCGGGGCTGTTTCCGTGGGTTCTACGGGAACCGTCAGTTTCACGGGCCAGTCGGATCCGTCGAGTGTCGATACGACGAGCGGTTTCCACTATGCGTTCGATTTCAATAACGATGGCACGTTTGACAGTGGAAATGGTACTTACGCAGGCTCCGCGACGAGTGCTACTGCGACTGTCCCAGCCAGCTATCTCAGTACGGCGGGAAGTTATGTTGTCAAGGGACGGATTCTGGATAAGGACGGAGGCTTCACTGACTATACGACCACGATTACGGTGAATGGCGGCACGAACCACACGCCGACGCTGACTGAAGCTTGCACGTCTGTGACTGTCAATGAAGGCCAGACGGCAACGAACTCCGGGACTTGGGCCGATGCGGATGCTGGCGACGTGGTGACATTGAGTGCCTCGATCGGCACGATGACGAAAGCAAGTAACGGGACGTGGACCTGGTCACTGGGCACCAATGACGGACCATCGCAGTCGCAAACGGTGACGATCACGGCCACCGATTCCCATGCGGCCTCGGCAACAAAGACGTTCTCGCTGGTGGTTAATAATGTGGCGCCGACCGCGGTGATCTCGAATGGAGGTTCGGTCAACAACGGTTCGAATGGCAGCGTCAGTTTCGCCAGTCAGTACGATCCGTCGAGTGTCGATACGTCGAGCGGATTCCATTACGCCTTTGACTTCAATAATGACGGGACTTTTGATAGTGGGAATGGAACGTACGCGGGGTCAGGCACGACGGCTTCGGCGACGGTTCCGGCCAGCTATCTGACGACCGCGGGCAGTCATACCATTCGCGGACGGATCATTGACAAGGATGGTGGGTTCACGGATTACACGACGTCCATCACGGTGATCGGGAACGTCAATCATCCGCCGACGGTGAATGTGACAAACAGCACGATCACGGTCTACGAAGGTCAGACGGCGCAGAATGTGGGGACGTGGTCCGATGTGGATTCGAACGACGTGGTGACGCTGCACGCGTCATTGGGAACGATCAGCAAGTCGAGCAACGGGACCTGGTCCTGGTCGTTCTTGACGACCGATGGACCGACACAGTCACAGACGGTGACGATCACGGCCACCGATTCCCACAATGCCACCGCTACGAAGACGTTCTCGCTAGTTGTGAATAACGTCGCGCCGGTGATTACCACGATCAGCAATACGGCTCCGTCTTGTGGTGCGACCCAATCTGGCGACCAGGTCAAAGTAACAGCCGCATTCAGTGATGCCGGGACCGCCGATACTCACACGGCCGTGATCAACTGGGGTGACGGCACAACCACCACCGGCAGTATTTCCGAAATCAGTGGCGCCGGGACCGCTACAGGAAAACATGCCTACGCGACGGGCGGCTACTTTACGATTACCGTCACGATTACCGATGACGACGGGGGCATTGCTTCCCAAACGACCTCGACGGCCATCGCCGGAGCCCAGTTGCTGCCAAACGGCGAGTTGTTGATTCTGGGGACCACCGGGGATGACTCGGTGACCGTCACCAAGGGTTCGCAAGGCAAGATCATCGTCCAGCTTAACCTGAACCAGGGCTGTGGATCAGGTGGGTCGAATGATGATGACGATGATGAGAATGACGATGGTTGTAATAACGGGAATGATGACTCAAACAACAACTGCGGTGACAATAGAGACGACAACAACTCGCAAAATGGTTGCTACGGCGGCTGGAACGATGATGATGAAGGTGACGACGACGAAGGCGATGATAATGGCTGCAATACGCATAGTACCCAGAGCACGTTGAGTTTCAACGCGGCGAGTATTTCAAGCATCGTGATGTATCTGTGTGACGGCGATGATCAGGCTGTGATCGCGGGGACGGGTGGCTGTTACGGGGCCGGCGTCAACATTCCGGCAAAACTCTATGGCGAGGCTGGCGACGATTACCTTCAGGGAGGCGACGGAGACGATCTGCTGGATGGTGGTGACAGCAATGACCAGCTGGACGGCGGAAATGGGAATGATATGCTGTTCGGCGGAGCAGGTTGCGACACGCTGTGGGGCGACGCGGGGAATGACGTCCTGGTCGGTGGCGATGGGAACGACTCTCTGTTCGGCGGTACTGGTCGCGATATTCTGATTGGCGGACAGGGTGCGGACAACCTGGATTCGGGCGACGATGACGACGTCCTGATCGCCGGGACGACTAGTTTCGACACCAACTCCACCGCGCTGAATCTGCTGCGTTCCGAATGGGCGAGTACCAATTCCTATGCCACGCGAGTCAGCAATCTGCTGAACGGGACCGGATCGATTCTGGCCGGGTCGGGGGTGCAATTGAAGAAGAGTGGAGCGGGAGAAACGGTCTTCAGCGATATTTCGCATGATTACCTGGCGGGTGATTCGGGAACCGATCTGTACTTTGCGTCACTCAATGACTCGCTACAGGGACGCACTGGCAGCGAAACGCTGGTGTCGGTTTAGTCGCGTTCCAGGCAATTGCAGCGAAAGCGGTACAGACCATTTCATTCGGCCAAATACGGCTGTTCATTCAGCCAGATGCAGCTGTTGTTCGTGTGTGCCGTTGACCAACAAGATCGATGGAATGGGACTTAGGGGACCAATGGGACGTATGGAATACCAGGGATTTTCCTCATCAGTCCCAGGTGTCCCATAAGTCCCATTTTCGATCGCCGTTCTTGCCGAAGGGTACCCCGCCCCCGATTCATCGCCGTCAAGGAATCTGGAATCGGACATTAGCGCGTTCCGGCTGATTGTGCCAGACCAATTTCCTTCCGCTTTGTCTTCTTGTTGGGATCTGATAAAGTCTTTGGATCACTCTTCGCAAATCCTGGGAATAGGAACTTCCGTTGTGAATCAAGTAGGCCAATCAAGTTCTCCAGACTCGACTTCAGTTGAGTCCAAGCTGGTTGACAGCAATCCCGCTCAGCCCGGTACTCAGCCCTGGGTTGAAGTATTTTGTTCACGTGGATTCACGGGCTGGATGGCTGCCCAGCCGACGAGTCTGGCGTTCAGCACTTATCAAACGGGCAAATTGTTTCTGATCGGCACGACGCCGGATCTGCGATTGTCGGTTTTTGAGCGGACGTTTGACCGCGCTATGGGAATGTGCGGCGATGGTCAATCATTGCTGCTGAGTACGAAGTACCAATTGTGGCGCTTCGAAAACGTGCTGAACCCGGGACAGACGCACGAGGAACGTGATCGCCTTTTTGTTCCGCGCATCGGCTACACGACGGGCGACATCGACATGCACGATGTCGCAATTGAAGCTGACGGCAGAATCGTATTCGTCGCCACCGGACTGAATTGTCTGGGGACCATCAGCGAAATTCGAAGTTTCAAACCACTGTGGCAGCCTCCATTCATCAGTCGGCTGGCGACTGAAGATCGTTGTCATTTGAATGGCTTGGCGCTGCGCGATGGTCGGGTGCGGTACGTCACGGCTGTTTCCCGCAGCGACGTTGTGGATGGCTGGCGGTCACGTCGCAATGACGGTGGAATCGTCATGGACGTCACGACGAACGAAGTCGTCTGCGAGGGCTTGTCGATGCCGCATTCTCCGCGCTGGTATCGCGACCAGCTGTGGCTGTTAAATTCCGGCCGGGGTGAATTTGGACGAGTCAACTTTAAAACCAGGGCATTTGAACCATTGGCCTTCTGTCCGGGATATGTACGTGGTTTGACGTTTGTTGGTGACCATGCAGTCGTCAGTCTCTCAGAACCGCGGGACCAAAAGACGTTCGGTGGTTTGGCATTGGATGGGGAGTTGGCCAAGCGCCACGCAACGGCTCAATGTGGCCTGCAGGTGATCGATTTGAAATCCGGCGACATCGCACACTGGCTGAAAGTCGAACGTGAGGTCAGCGAAATCTATGACGTCGTCGCCTTGCCGGGTGCTCTGCGTCCCATGGCGCTGGGATTCAAGTCGGACGAAATCCAACGCCTGCTGGTCCTCGAAGATGCCGGTCAATTGTAACGACCGACGATCAGAGGGGACACGAATCACCCTTCGTACTCAGTGAATAATTCGAGGTAACCTCGGAGGGAACAACCGGGGCGACTCTTCGATGCTATAGTTTAAATGGAGTCTCGAATCTTCGATCATGACATCGAGCATTTGAGCCAGCTTCGGGACTTGCTGAAACAAGCCTGCTATCGCAGCGAAATCTATTGCCGCACAACGGTTTCCGTCAGTCGACAACTCGAAAAACAATGTCATCTGATTCATGCACCAGTTATATCATACGACGTGCTCGGACGGTCGAGGCATCAAACGAACATCAGGGTTTGGTGTCCTGGCAGCGTCATGTAGCACGGAACGTGAGATCCCCTCTGAAGTCAAGGAAATCGCTCCGTATCCATTCATGCTGATTCGAGCGGGTTCGGAACTGCCGGCTCGCTGGGTCTGGCAAAAGACAGCCAACGGAACCTCGCTACTCATGCGCTGCGTCTATCTGGGCGCCGAACTGGGTAGTGGAGTTGGAACGCATTTTTCACATATCCTGTTTGACATCCCACCCGACAAGGGGTTGCGAGAGATTCTCGGTGCGTGCACTTTTCCCTCCTGGAAACAGGCCTACGCAGGTCCGCCGACCCTTTCTACAGTTTGCAACCTGCCGCCGGGATCGATTTGCACCGAATCGCAAGTTTCGACACAACTCCAGGATCCTGAGCGGAAGCGAGTCTTGACTGTCGCCGTGGGATTGTGTCTTTACGATGGTTCAGTCGGCGGTTGGAATCAGATCTTGCTGCCGGCCGAGGATGACGCAGTTTTCAACCTGCTGCAGCTTCTGGACAAGGTTCTCCCGACCCGGATTTCGAGTAAACTGACATTTTCGACGCTGGAGCAAAAAGAGGGCATCGGGACGCGAATTATCGGAATTCCGCGAGACGTCCTGAAATCGACAAATTCGTCACAATCGGCCGTAAGCTTATTGGAGCCCGAAATCCTGTGGGATCAATTGCCACAGTATGCACAGGATTATGCAGTCTGGTGTCTGAATTGTGCTGCCGCCGATGAGTGGGATGAGATTCATCGGTTTCTCTGCCTCGCGAATCAGTGCGGCGTCGAGTCGGCGGCTCAGTTGAGGATGATCTGGAGGCTCTGCAAGGCTCCTGAGCGACTTGAGTCGGACGAGATTTCGCAATTGCTCAACGATCGGGACCTGGGGCCGATGGTGTTGACAAACGCTCAGTTTCTTTCTCGGGCGCGCCAGGTCGCGCTGAGCGACTCTCTCGATTGGCAACTGCTGCGGCGGCTGCATCGTCACGAAAAAAGCCTTCGGCTATCACGCAAAACTTCTGTCGAAGAAGCCTTGATTGAGGCTGCCGTGCTGGCGGCTGAACTCGATCAGCCCACACGATTGCGTGAGGTACTCGAACTCCTGAGCAGTTTCCATCGGGTGTCGAGTGACAACCTGGAATACGCATTTCTCTCGCCCGATTTCGGGGACCGCGTCCGCGAGATTCTGAGGCGCCTGAATCAACAAATGCTGGACGATCCCGCGCGGCAGACTCCCACTTTGAGTTATCGACTGGAACTCTTCACCTGCGGCCGAATTTGGCTCGCCGAGGAATTTCAGCGTTGCTCAATGGATCATTGGCTGGCAACTGAGAACGCCGACGAGTGCCTGGCACTGGTGGAATTCCTGCAACACGACCGGCAGACCGATGCATCCAATGGCTTGATCGTGCGGGTCTTAGCACGTTTCTTCCAGCAACTGAATCACGACCTGGCGGACGACACTCGACTTTTGGAATGGCTTTGGAGTTGCCCGGCACACATTCTGGCGCAAGCGTTAACACTGGTGGATGTATCGCAGGCAGGCCGGTTATCCGGGATCTGGCACGGGGCCGCGTTTCGCAAAGCAGAATTCTTTTCCGCTCTCGTCAATCGTGAACACTCGCCCCATTTTGAGTCGGCGTATGACATTGCCCGTGTTGAATTGGTCCCGTTCACGGTTCAACATTCGATTCGTCACGGAGATCGAACCGGCCTGGAGCGTGATCCCGGGATCCTGGAGGCTGATATTCTCCGGTTTACGAAAGTGGAGTTACAGCGGGAACTTTCTCAGCCGGGTGATCGTTTCGACATTCAAGCGGCTAATCACATTTCTCAAGTTGCCTGCGCGAACTATTCGCGACCATTCAGTGAAGTCGTTTATTCGCTGAACCTCACTTGGCATAGCTTGTCTCCTCAAGCAGCAGCCTGGATCTTGAATCGGCTATTTGCTGAAGAGGATTTCGACGAGAAACGACCAAATGAATGGATCTCGGAACTCACTGATGCGGCATTGATTGGTCTGCTCAACGCACGTCATGAACGAGTCCGGTTGATCGCCACCTTCCACTGCCTGCAACGCGAATTGACGCTCGAATCCTCACATTTGGAACTCAGAACGTTTGGCTCGCTCCTGGAGCGGATCGCTCAGAAAATTTCGTCAGGTCACGGTTCGACCGAAGCGGCTGCAGCGTCTCGATCTGTAAAGGGGATTATCGGCGGGCTTATTCGCTGTTCGCTCGCGGAATTCCTGGTGCAGCCGGAAATCATGGATCTGATCATCTGGCATGCTTCGGTACGCATGGAGTTCTTGCCGCTGCTGGAATCGGTGTTGACGAAAGTGCCGGAAGAAACACTCGTGAATCAGCTTCGGATTCCTGAGCGCAAAATACAATGGGACAATGCGTTGCGGGTGGTGGAGCAGGATTATGAACGAACTGCCTCAACGATCTGGATTTTCGTCTCTAAGTTGATTTATGTCGAGATGTGTAATCCCTGGTTCCGAATGAGCAATTCCGCGAAGCTGAACCAGCACGTGGACTACCCCCAACACAACGATACTTTAACGAGACGCATGACCGTCGCACGATTCCTGGTATCGGAAGACGGTGATGACGTCCCATCATTTACGGATTTGCTGCTGACTCTCCAACAGGAAGCGTCCCATTTTCAGGATGCCTTTTTTCGCGCTCTGCGCCAATCTGG
>JAQGHT010000308.1 GCA_028291565.1 Planctomycetaceae bacterium
GTGCGGGTCGCCAAATCTCGAGTTCTGCAGCGTCTGAGACAGGAACTGGGCGAGTTACTGGAATGAGCCCCCGAGCAAACTCCTCAAAAGGGGCCACACATCATATTGAATCGCCTGTAAGCTGAAATAGCCGAAGAACGCACAGGCCCAGACCATCATTACAAAACGGACGGGCGTAATCGCCAGATCCCGCGGCATAATTTTCGTGTTCAAATACAACAACAGCGTGCTGTAAATGCACATGACCAGGCCGTTCATGGCCGCCGACGTTTTCAACAGAAACAGCGGCTGCGAGAAATGCGGAACGAGCGCCCCCAACGCCAGAATTACCGAACTCAGAAGGATCTCGGTCCACAAGATCACGAAATACAGCCGGGCTAAAGTCCAGGTTTCATTCTCGCGAAAGAGATTGATCTTGATGATATCGGCCGAAATCCGGGCGGCCGCGTCCAGCACTCCGAGTTCCGTCGTGAAGAGAAGCGCCATGCCCATCACGAAGAACAAATTACGAGCCAGCCAGCCGACCGTGGGATTCGAAAACGTGTCTTGAATCAAGCCGGCTTCTCCGTAGACGAAATCCATGTCGCCGCCGAAGCGTTCCATCCCCGGCAGCATCTTGCCGTCAGGTCCGTAGAACAGCGAATATGAGATCAACGCCAACAGCACCAGCGAGACCACGCAGGTCAGGTAGAAGCTGAAAAAATGTTCGATATTGGCAGCGCGCCACCAATCCCGCCAGCGACGCATGTTTTCCGGAGTATGCGGGAAATGGAAGCCGACGTCAGAAATTGGCTCTTCGGCTCCGGTGAGTGGACTGGTGATCCGACCGATGTAACAGCCCATGCCGTAACCCTTGTCTCGGATAAAGTTGCTCTGTCCGAGATTCATCGTGCCGCCCGCCCCGGCAAACGCCAGGGCGCCCAGCAAGGCCATGAATTCCAGCCCACTGCTCGGCGGCGGCATGCTGCCCACGCTGGCGATTCCAGTCAACATGGCCCAGATCGCATACGGCTTGATCACAAAAAATCCAAGCGTAATGGCGATGATAAAGATCAGCAGCACGAGATAAGACTGCATGGCTTCGACGGTGTTGTAGACCACAGGACTGGAAGTCAGCACAATCCCGACCAGCAGCATGGTAGTAATCGCAAACCAGGGGACATAGAGTGCGTCATGTTTCACTCCACCCGTTTTACGGACCTGACTCGAAATCTGTTCCACAGCGGCCTGGAACTCGGGACGCGGATCGAGCTGCTTCAGGGCGCTTGCCTGTTCCGGAGTCTGTGTTCCCTTCCAAACGAGTTTTCCCGCAGGTGAGCCCGCTTCAAAACGGAGTTGCTCTTGAAATTCTGCGGGAACAGAAATGGTCATCTGCGCCAGAGGTGCCTTGGCTTCCAATTCCTTGACGTCAGCTCCAAACATCGTCCAACTCAGCAGCATACTGGCCCCAGTCGCCCAGCCCGGCCAGATCCAGGGGACGACATTCATGATCAGCAGCACCCAGGCCCAATGGCGACTCATGCGACAGAAGCCGGTAATGGCGCTCTCGCCGGTGGCCAAGGTCCAGCGTTCGATTTCCAGATTGATGAAATACTGCGTCACCACGCCCAGCATGCAGGCCCAAAAGAAGATGAAACCGCATTTGTAGGTGATATAGGGCCAGAAGATGAATTCACCCGAACCCAGAGCCAGCCCGGCCAGAATGATGCTCGGCCCGACCAGCTTTCGCCAATGCGGTGCCTCGGGCAAGTCACGGTAACGCAACGGAGGCAGGTTTTGATGGGGAATAACACTGTCCGGAACAAGTTCATCTGGTGCGGATTCAATTGGACTCTGCGACACAACGAAGCTCCCAATGCCGAGCGGGGACATGGTACGAATCAAGACCGAGTCAGATCCTACGAACTTTGGCAGTTCTTCGCGAGAGTCAGCACAATTCCGCGAGTCTCACAGAGAATGGCGGCGAGAAATACCCCGCAGAGAAATACCCTGAAGGGGTAAATTCAAAAACGACGCAACTTCAAAACCTAACGGCGGGGGTTCGACGAAGGCTGTTCGAACATCCGGCACTTTCGCCAATTGAGAATGACTATTACGATGCTGGGACGATTCGAGCTCCCGACCTCGTTCCACAAAAAACTCTTCCTGCTCAAGAAGAATTGGTTTCTATGACGCACCCCATTCACTTCCACGCCGCTCGCTGGTTGTTTCTGTCGCTGCTGTGCCTGATCGCAGGCGGTCTGAATTCGGTCCCTGCCGCGGACGCTCCCGCACCCTCGGCCGCCGAAATTCGGCTGCGCACGTATCTCACGGCCGAACCCACGGCGCCTGAATACGTCTTCACCGGTTCTGCCTTTCCGGCCATTCGATTGAACCTGGATTCGGCTGTCAAAGAGCAACTCGGTGCTTACTCTCTGAAAACGACGTTCTACAATCGTGACGCCCAGGTCGTGACGGCACCTGAGAAGCCGGGCCCCTATGCCGTTCTGGTGGAAATCAAGCCGGCGAACGGTCGATCGACTTATCGCACGTTGACGTTGTTTCGGCTGGAAAAGGCCCTGCCTCTGACAGAACTCGTCAATCTGGAAAGCCTGCCCCGCATCGCCGAGTGCGCCGGCCTGAATGCGGAATCCGTGAAGAATCAGGGGACGTTGATCGTCAACGCGGCGAAGAATCACACGTTTGAAGGGGTCGCCAAGAATCGGACGTTCGCCCGATTGCTGGCGGGACTCGCGTTGTCCCCGGCGTCGCATGAGGTGCGGAAAAACACCGACGCGCTCGCGATGGAACGGCAATGGTGGACGACGATTCGCCGGCAGGCCTTCCACTTGGACCAGCAATTCACAAAGCACCTGGATCGCCCTCAAACGATACCCGGGCTAAAGGCACCGCAGGTTCATGCCGGGACACTCGCTGAAGCAGGGATGCAGGACGATACTTCGTCCAAAATTGATGCGGCACTACAAGCCTGGTCCTCAGACACAGACGAAGCCTTCGCCGTCTGCGTGGTGCGACACGGTGTGATCGTCCATCACCAGGCCTACGGAATGCGAGCGGGGCAACCCATGACTTTGACCACTAAGAGCTGGATGGCCAGCGTGACGAAGTCGATGTCTGCCACATTGATGATGATGATGGTCGACCAAGGTCTCCTGGGACTTGATGATCGCATCGATCAGTTCATCCCTGCGTTAAACGGCATCGAGGTTGCTCAACCCCTGACGATCCGTCATCTCTATACTCATACGAACGGTTTGGACAAGTGGCCCGGCTGGAACGACGAACGGGCGGACGTCGAATTTCTGCTGGCGGATGCCTACCCCTTCATCCAGGTCGGCAAGTACTGGGGCTATAACGGCCTGGGCTATACGCTCGGTGGAAAAGTCATGGAAAATGTGACGGGCGAAGCCGTACCTGCGTTGTATATCAAGTATCTGCTAGGACCCTTAGGATGTGTAAACACCGACGTCGTCGGAACTCACGCGGATGCGATGAGTGTACCGCTGGATATGGCGAAATTCGGACAAATGTTACTCAATCAGGGTTCGTACGGCGACCTGCAATTCCTGCGGCCTGAAACCTTCCAAAAGATGTTGCCGCAGAAGTTGACGATCACGCTCGGGCCAGACGCGACGAAAAGTTTCGGCATCGGCCTGGACGGGCAGGCGGATTCCAAGAAATTCGGCCACGGAGCAGCCTCGGCAGCCACATTTTCCGTCGATGCCAACGACGATCTGGTGGTCATTATGACGCGGAACAAGATCGGCAAGAACTACGACAAATACAACGGCCAGTTCTGGAAAGCCATCCAGGACGGAATCATCCGCAAGTAGGACAGGTTTCCAACCTGTCCGCGCAAAAATCGTCGTCGCGTTTTAGTGAACAATAAAATTGTGCCAAGGTTACGTTGAAGCGATCTACCCCAAAGGGGTTTCACAACACAGCCCAGGGTTCGCCGAGTACTCGAGGCGTACCTTTTGAAGTTGCGTTATTTTGAAGCTAATGTCTGCAGTCCCGACAGGGACGACCGACAATAGCCCACCGTTTTTAACGGTGGGCTATCGTGTGAAATGAAATGCCAAGTCCCCTGGGGACGACAGAAAAACGACCTGGAATCGAGATCATACGATTTCCGAAAAGCGACCTCTGACTGGGTCACCGAAATAGATCTGTCGTCCCTGGCGGGACTGGACATGCCCCTTTCTCGTGGCCCCACCGTTGAAACGGTGGGGTATTGTCGATCGTCCCTCGTATGATCAATTCGCAGCGTTGAAACAACGTTTGACTAGCGGGTTCGATCACGGATCCTCATGCTAATTGTTCGTAGGAGTCGTGGGGAGATCTTTAATGTCCCTGA
>JAQGHT010000038.1 GCA_028291565.1 Planctomycetaceae bacterium
CATTTGGATGTCCATCAGCACGAGATCGAAGTCTTGTCGGGCGAGACGTTCCAAACCTTCTCGGCCGTTATTCGCCACAGTCACCTTGTGGCCTCGCTTTTCCAGCAGGCCGACTGCCAGTTTCTGATTGAATAAACTGTCTTCCACAAGCAGAATATCGTACGCGCGCTGAACTTCCGGAATGGTCGTAGTGGGGCTAGGAGTGGGAAACTCACCGGAAGGATGGACCGCCAGGATCGCGGCGATCGTGTCGAACATTTCGGAGTGGTTCACGGGCTTGGAAACGTGCGCAGTTACCCCCAGTTCCTCGCACAACTGCATGTCACGCGTGCGGTCGCCGGAACTGAGAAGCATGATTGTCTGGCCAATTCCGTCGGGAAATTGCTGCTTCAGTTTGCGAACCAGATCGAATCCATTAGTCCGCGGCATCACCGCGTCCACGACGCTTAATGCAAATCCTCCGTGCGGAAGCGATCCATTCTGCAGCAGGGCAAGCGCCTCATCCGCACCCGACAACAGCGTCGGTCGCAGACCCCAACTCGTCAACAAATCTCCCAACGCCTGTCGGCTGACAGGATGATCGTCGACGACTAACACGGCTGCCCCTTCCATTTCGGAAGGCCGCATGTCAATTTCTGGACCGGATTCTTCCGCCAGCTTCAAGTTGACGGTGAAATGGAATGTGCTGCCGCGTCCTGGAATGCTGTCGAACCAGATCCGGCCCCCCAGCAGGTCCACAAGTTTCGCGCTGATTGCCAGTCCCAATCCCGTACCGCCGTAACGGCGGGTCATCGAACTGTGGACTTGCTCGAAGGCTCGAAACAAAGAGGCACGCTTGTCGGCGGGAATTCCAATTCCCGTATCCTGAATTTGACCATGTAAAACAGCAGATTCATGGGACCGCTCAAGCAGTGCGAGTCGGACGATCACTTCGCCGCGATCCGTGAATTTCAAGGCATTGCTGACCAGGTTCACAACCACCTGCCGGAGCCTGGCCGAATCTCCAATCAGGCGATCCGGGGTGTTCGGGCGAATGTCACAGATCAGCTCGATCCCCTTCCTGGCCGCCTGGATCGCCAACGTCTTCAACGCGCCGCCAATGCAGTCTCGGAGTTTGAATTCTGTTGCACTCAATTCCAATTTTCCGGCTTCGATTTTGGAAAAGTCCAATATATCGTTCAGAATTGAGAGCAGCGATTCTGCGGATTGCTGCACAATATCGAGATATTCGCGCTGCCCAGCGGTTAACGACGTGTCCAGGACGAGTTCCGTCATGCCGATGATGGCGTTCATTGGGGTGCGAATCTCGTGACTCATGTTTGCCAGAAAGGCGCTTTTGGCCCGATTCGCCGCGTCGGCCGCTTCTTTCGCCAACTGTAATTGGGCTTCCGCTGCCTTCTGAATCGAAATATCCAGTACGAACCCCAAGCTCGTCTGAGCCTTTTCATCCAGCTGAGTCAGGCCAATCAGGACCGGCACGCGCGCCCCGCTACGACTGAGCAGTTCCTTTTCCCACGGAGTGCATTTTCCCCGCTTATAAAGCTGGTTCATGGAGCTGGCGTCCATGTCCAGATATTCAGCCGGCGTCATCTTGCCCAGATTCATTTCGCACTGCAGAAGCTGTTGGCGCGTGCATCCCACGAGCTCAAGAAAGGCGTCGTTCGCTTCCGTAATCATTCCATCAGAGTTGATAATGATGATGCCAACGATGTCGGAATCGACCAACCGCCGAAATCGCACGTTGCTCTGACGCAAGGCCTCTTCAGCCCGCTTACGCTCGGTAATGTCTCGCAAAATGATGGCAAAGGACGTCGATTGCAGCAGTGGAATTGGCTGCATCGAGATCTCAGCGATAAACACTTCGCCATTTTTACGCAGCAACGGACTTTCCATCCTGCGGCCCATCAGCGAGCCTTGTTCGTGCGACATGTCATACTTGCTGAGGTTGTCGCGGTGGCGTTTCCGCGCGTCTGGATGAGCCAGCAGCGCGCTCATTTCCATTCCCAATACTTCCTTGCGCGAATACCCGAACGTCTTCTCGGCAGCCGGATTGAATTCCACGACCTTACCGTCGTGGTCGATCATGATCATGCAATCGAGAGCCGCTTCGAAAATCGCGTGTTTCCGAGTCTCGCTTTCATGCAACGCGACCTGAGCCTGTTCGCGTGAGGTAACGTCCCAGAACATTCCCTGAATGCCGACGATCTTGCCGCTGGCATCCCGTTCCGCCGCTTTCAGAACCTGGACATAAATCTTGTGTCCGTCAGCCTGCAGATGTTCTTCAATGGTCTCGAAGACTTGCCCGGTACTGATCACGCTCAGGTCGTCGCGGCGGTATTTCTCGGCCAGGTGCTGGGGGAAAAGGTCAAAGTCGGTCTTATCAATGAGCTCCCAGAGAAATTTTTGAACGGTCTGACAAAACCTTTGATTGGCGAAGAGAAACCGTCCCTCCAGGTCCTTGCGGAACACATTAAGCGGGAGGCTTTCGACCAGTGATGAATACAAGGCCTGAGTATTGCGAAGTGCCAATTCCGTCCGGCGACGGTCCGTCAGATCCACAATCGCGGCAAAAACAAACAAGCCGTCTATTGTGTGGATCGGATTAAGGCCAATTTCTAAAGG
>JAQGHT010000345.1 GCA_028291565.1 Planctomycetaceae bacterium
ACTCGTGCGATTTCTTCGAAATCGGCAGGATTTCGTTTGCCCAAGTCACCGACAGTTTTTCAATCGGAACCCCTGCATCCAACGGAGCTCCGGCTGGAGCCGCGGTCACAAAGTGTGTATCGATTTCTGCGACAGTGAGCGTTCCGCCCGTTGATGATCCTGCGGAAAGTTTGATTCCGTGGATCGCAGCGTCAACGGCCCGGTCATCCCAAAAGGCATGCAAGGCCAGGCTGCTGGTGCTTGAACCAGCGGGATGCATTTGAATATCGTTTCCACCATGATCCGCCTTAGCGGAAGGAACGACATCGGGATCGACTCTGGCACCGGTGGCGTCAAAATAGGCTGCCCCCACGTGTAACGGCTGATGAATATCGCCCAAATAATGGGCCAGCAAGACCACAGCGACTCGAGGGGTGATTGCATATTGATTGGGTTGTGGATTGGTCCCTTTCAGCACACCAATGCAGTAATTGATCATCTGCACAACATCCGTTTTCCCCGCGCCTTTCTTGGCGATGTCGTATTTCAGATCACTCACGACCGAAATATCCGTATAGTGAAACGAGTGATGGTCCGGGTTATGCCCGTGACCGCCGTGAGAATTCGAGTTGGCTTTTAAGAACTCGTACATATCCCGGCGAAGATTCGTCGTCATTGTCCACGGCAGAGTCGCAACAGGCTCTCCATCCCAGTTCTTTTTCTCGAGACCTTTGATATCGTCAGCGATTCTCGCGGCATCAGCCAATGAAACTCCTTCCAGCAGAATCTTGATCTTCGCGCTGGCTGGTTTGGACGTGAGCAGCCTGTCCGCGATCGTACCAACCAGTTCATGTCCTTTTGGGCCGAATGCCAAGACGGACTGACTTAAGAGACACACGAGGACAACGAATCCTGCGACGTAACGCTTGACCATGGAGTTCCCCCTTCGACGAAATGATGAAGTGTTGAACCACGATGGAAGTAGTGGCAGAAAGGCCCGCCGAACTTCACTCAAGGAAAAGTGTAGTGCGACGTCGAATAGATTTACAGTGTGTTCATATGAATTCGAGATCAAGGACCTTTCCTGATTTCGGCGATCGGAAAATTAGCGAAGTTTCCGATTGCGCGCGGCGGACTCGATTTCTTCGCGCGTGATTCGGCCGTCGTTATTGGCGTCGATTTGGCGGAAACCGTATGTTCGGAACACCAGTGGCGTTTCGGCGCGATCGACGATGCCGTCTTTGTTGGCATCGAACCGCTCATAGAAATCCTCAACATACGCGGCCACTGCCGCGGCTTTGATGGGCGAATCGGCTGGTTCAGGCACTACGGCCGACTTCGTCTCGGTGGCGGGCTTTTGTGGGTCTGTGAATTCCCGCGGCTCGGAAATCTCAAAGAACGTGACGGCCATTTCTTCCCAGGTCTGATCGCCCCAGTTCACATATTGTGTCGGATCAGGGTTGGCAGGATTGTTCTTGGAGTTATCGAACCGAGCTGTAAATTCCAGTCCATCGATCTTTGCCAGATCGACCGGCGTCGTCAGTTCATAGATGTGCTGCCAGTTGAAATCGTAACGCGGTACATCGAGCAGAATCTGCTCTTTTTCGCCAATTCGACTCATGACCTGGATCGATTGACCACGTACGTGCATGTGCGGCACAATCGCCAGCAGTTCTCCCTGCTTGGGCATCCTTTTCACACGAGCCTGGACAGGATAGCCGGCTGTCTGGGGTGGGATTTCAAACTCCTGATCAAGAGCGATCAGCGAATAGACTTCATGCGTGACTTCCGACGCTGGCACAAAGTTGACGCCCAACCGTGTCAGATCGGACTGTTCGGTGCCATTGGGTGTATAGTGCATCTGAAACACGAGTTTCGAACCAGCGGGTACCCGTCGCGCTCGGCCGGAATGCATGTCGAAACCCTTCTGACCTGGAACATATCCGGTCAGCCAGCCGACTCCACGCATTTTCGCCCCATCCGGCGGCCGAATAAAGACGATGCAATGATGCACGACACCCCGATTGCCGGGAATCACCTGGGCAGCGGATATCCAGCGTTCTTCGGTGAACTTCGGGTCGACGACGAAGTATTGATATTCGACAGTCCCGGATGCCGGTACAGCGAACGGACGATCGCGCATGGGAATGACCAGATCGGGCTGGCGCGACAATCGCCATTCCGTCGATCCCGACTTTTCCGGGGCCACTTGTGATTTGTCCCCCAATGGCATTCCGGCGGCCACCCAATCTCGCAGAGTTTGTTTATCCGCTTCGGGCATGACCCGGGCATTGGCGAATTGCCCATGTTTTGGATTGGCATTCCAAGGGGGCATACGGTCGCTGTCAATGGTCTCGATCAGTGTGTCACCCCACCCGATCACCTCGTCATAACTGGTCAATGCGAACGGACCGATCTCACCCGCGCGGTGACACTCGGTGCAGTGACGATCGAGAATCCGCGACACTTGATTATTGAAAGTCACTTGGTGATTGGTGGCGGCTGGCTTGACCCGGCCGATGAGACAACCCGCAGCTTCGGTCGTGGCGACGCGAACCGGTTTTCCAGCCAGCAGTTCTTCCAGCGCCAACCGCAAGTCATCACGCGTGGGTTGCTTCCGCGCGACTCCCGGCTGATATTGATCGTCAATCCGGCCGCGATAGCGAATCGCCAGCGATTGATCGACAACAAATACTTCCGAAGTCCGACGCGCCCCGAACTGATCTGCGACCTTGCTGGCTGGATCTTTGATAAGCGGGAATGAAAGGTGATGTTCTTTGGCGAATTCACGGACCTCGTCTGGTGAATCCTGCGAATTGCTGTCAATTCCGACAAAACGCACCTTTTGGGCAGCGAATTTCCGCTCCAAATTTGACAACCTGGGACCATAAAGCCGAGCCAGCGGGCATTCCGTGCCTAGGAAGCAGATGACTGTCAATTGTGGCGTCGCTTGGGAGTGGAGTTCGACCACTGCTCCGTCAGGTGACTTTAACCGAAATTCGAGCGAAGTCTTTGGCGGGCTGGCCTTTAGTGGATCCGAACCGACCGCCAGACCGGTGCTTAAGACAATCATCAACGCCAGAGTGAGACCGGACATACGAAACATAGATCCTGGTGCCTTGATGCGGAAACCGGTGGAATTCGAGAAACAACCGCAACAACCTACTGATTGCGTTCTCATACTGTATCACGTGCCCAATTCCCCGGCGAGTCCCTTCCTGCGAACAACACTGTTTAGGAATGCGACAGCATCATGTTCCGGACACTGGACGTTCAAGCCGAGACCTTTGCCTTTCGTCACCCATATGATTCAGAGGTGGCAAGTTTCGGCTCGAATTTGATTCCGAAAGGAACGCATGCCCACTTCATTCCAGATAGAAAGCGCGTTACAGTATGCAGAGATCCCGCGGGCCAAAAGCGGTTCACCAACCA
>JAQGHT010000354.1 GCA_028291565.1 Planctomycetaceae bacterium
GCTGAGTCTGTGGATCAATCAAAAAAATGACTCCGAATGAATGGGGCCGAAAGGTCTGATAACTTTATAAAGTCCCATTCGTCCCATAAGTCCCATTCTGCACAAGCCAAAGGCTGATGTGACGACCAAGCGGACCGATCTGTTCGGGACAAGGGAGCAAGTCCAGCTTCCGGATTAATTCTGATTAAGAACCAGTTTCCCGCATTGAATTTACGCGATTTCAAGCGAAACTGCTCTAGTTCTGCACGGAAAAGAGCCGTAGACTGCTGCCGGCTCCGCGGAACGCAACGTTTCTCACGGTTGCTCATGGAGTTAGGCATGGATGCTAGCGACTCAAGTACATCGTATTTGGACCTTCAGTCCCCCGCCGCGTCGCGCACGTGGCACCGGTTGTTGCTGGTGTGTCTGGGGATTCTGGTATTCGGTACAAATCTCGGTGCCACACGACTTTGGGATGTTGACGAAGCGATCTTTTCCCAAACCGCTGTTGAGATGATGCAGCGTCGTGACCTTGTCACACCTTATTACAATGGCCAGCTGTTTTCGCACAAGCCGCCACTGATGTATTGGTGTCAGATCGCCGCATTTCATGTTTTTGGCCAGACGGAATTCGCCGCGCGGTTGTTCTCAGCGCTCTTTTGTATTGGAACTCTACTCGTCACTTACGAATTGGGTTGCACGCTCTTTAATCAGCGCACAGGACTCTGGGCGGGTCTCGCGTTAGGCGGGTGTATCAATTTCATTGTCATCGCCCGGGCTGCGACCCCTGACGCCCATTTGACGTTTTTTTGCACGTTGGCTCTGTTAATTCTAGTCCGTGGAACTCGAAATCCAGCGGTCGTGTGCTGGCAACCCATGCTGCCACCTCAATGGCTGACCTATGCAGCGGCCTATGCGTGCATGGCTCTGGCGACGTTGGTCAAAGGGCCCGTGGGAATTGTGATTCCGATGGCCGTGTGGGGGATGTTCTTGTTGATTGAACAGGATCTCGTCGCGCGTCGCAAACTGCGTGGGAACTTGCCCGTGGCGTTCGCGGAAGGAATCGCCAGTCCATCTCGCTTTCAAAGCTGCCTACAGTGGGCAACCTGGTTTTTGAGATTATTCTGGCCCTCGAATTTCCTGCTGACGGTCTGGCGCATGCGTCCCATCACGGCGATTGTCGCGGTCCTGGTCGTGGCTGGCCCCTGGTACTACCTTGTGGGAATCCGCACGAACGGGGCGTTCTTACGAGAATTTTTCCTGGTCCAGAACCTGGGACGAGCGTCACAGGTCATGGAAAGCCACCGCGGACCGTTCTTCTATTACCTGATTGCCGTATGTATCGGGACCTTCCCGTGGTGCACGCTGATTTGGCCGGCAATGCTGTATGTTACGCGTTCAATTCGGCGTGACGAACCAGCACGGGCAGGTTATGTGCTCATCAGCTGCTGGGCGTGCGTCTGGATCGGTTGTTTGTCCGTCGTGGCGACAAAACTCTCCAGCTTCATCTTTCCCGCCTATCCGGCGATCGCCTTAGGCTTCGCGGCCCTGGTTGACGCATTGCTGAGAAAAGAAGCCAACTTGCCCGTAGTAATATGGCTGCGTCGGGCCTGGCGGACGATTGCTTTCGTGGGAGTCACCGCGCTGGTCGCCCTGCCCATTGTGATGCGATTACTGTTTGATGGAGAAAATGCCCCGATTTTGCTCGGCCTGATTCCTTTGATTGCCGCTGTAGTGGGTTGGCGCTATTCAGAGAGTGGGCAAATACCGCGGGCGATCGGCACTCTCGCCGTGCTGGGAGCGGTGTTCGGAGTGACAACCCTGGGTTTTGCCGTCTTACCAATTGACGCACACAAAAACACGCATCTGTTTGCAGCCTCGATCCAGGACAATTCTCCTGGTACACCCCACGTGGCGACCTACAAGTATTCGCCACCCAGCCTGGTGTTCTATTCTCAAATCGCGTTTGACCGCTTGCGGTCTCGTAATGATGTGGCCAGGCATTTCCAGGATTATCCTGTCGGTGCGTTTCTATTAACGACAGAAAAGCAAGTCGCGGAGCTGACTGACTACCTGCCTGGTGATCTGGTCGTTTTGAGGACCGAACGCTTGTTCCTGAAGCAGGACAATGTCGTGTTGCTCTGCCGTCGAACGCCGGTAGGGGAATCCAGACAAACTCTCGCCAGCCACTCGACACAGCATCCATTGCGTTAGCCCCGGTGTGATATGACCAAGACTTCACAGTTGTTCAAAATCAAACGCCTGACCCGTCGCTCGACCATGCTGCAATCGATCATTGTCGTCCCGTGCTACAACGAAGAGTTGCGGCTTCCGATGCAATGCTTTCGTGATTTTGTTGAGCGGCACACAGAGACGCGTTTCTGCATGGTCAACGACGGCAGCCAGGACGCGACGTTGGTGATGCTATATCGCCTCAAAACCGAATATCCGGACCGATTTCTTATTCTGAACCTGCCACAGAATCAGGGCAAGGCAGAAGCCGTTCGTCAAGGAATGTGCGCGGCATTTGAATACGATCCAGAATATGTCGGGTACTGGGATGCGGATCTGGCCGCTCCGTTGGAGGCGATTTCTCAATTCCAAGCCGTACTGGATCGTCGCCCTGAAACGCACATGGTGATTGGAACTCGGCTGCCTTTATTGGGCCATGCTGTCGGACGAGGTTTGCTGCGGTACTGTCTGGGGCGACTGTTCGCCTGGAGTGCCGCATCGATTCTCGGGCTTCGAATTTACGATACGCAATGCGGTCACAAATTGTTTCGCGTCGATGATAAGTTGCGAAAGATCTTCCAAACGCCATTTCATGCACGGTGGATCTTCGACGTCGAATTGTTCGCCCGTTGGATCGGAAATCGCACTCGAAACTGTCTGCGGCAGGCGCAGGACTCCATTTACGAATTGCCACTCGATGCGTGGAACGACGTGGCTGGTTCGAAACTCAAGCCATTCGACTTCTTTCGCGCCTTCTTTGAATTGGCGAACATCGGCTGGATCTTCTGGAATGCGCCGGCACATCTTGCCTCAACCACGGAGGAGGGCAAGATTGACGCACCTCAAATGGGGGCTCCCATTCAACCGGTCCCGCCTGCCAATTTGCGGCGGGCAGCCTGATCTGTCGCGCTGAATCGCAGGGGCTGGAAGTGACAATTCTCAACTTCCGGTCTCATTATTTTTTGCTCTGCTTGCGAAG
>JAQGHT010000048.1 GCA_028291565.1 Planctomycetaceae bacterium
GTGAGTTCTAAAGGGGTGTTTGCCGTGGGGACAATTGCGGTGTCAGGCCGCAAGCGATGCATCACAGCCGGTACTTCGGCAGTCAACGTTGGGTTGGGTTGGGTTCTTGCCGTGACTTCGACATCGCAACGCGCCCAGGGCCACAGCCGGGATGTGGGAGTACGCCGTGTTTGCAGGATCACGGCTTCGGTCCCTAATTCTCGGCGTACGACATTTAGAGCGTCATGCAATGTACGGGCGCGGAATGTGCGAACTTCGTTCATGGCGGCGAAGTCTTCTTGGATGAAAAGCAATGGATAGATCGTTGCGAATCAGGAAGGATCAGGAATAGCGGAGGCGTCGGCTTGTGCTCGGTAGTTAATGGGATCGACTCGTGCAAAGGCCGTGGATCCACCGGGGCAGGCCCGGTGGCGAAGGAATTGCGGGATGTGGGGTGGGATTGCTTTTGGGGCATTCCATTCATTTTGCCGCGAATGCGGCGTCTTGAACGACATCGAGTGAAACCCGGCCTTGAATCTGGACTCGGGTATCGGCGGTGATCTCGTTCAAACTCAAACAGACAACAGACGGCAGGAGGGGGGCAAGTAACTGCCGCAGGCCTGGTCGCAGTGGGGAACTGCAAAGGATGACCGGATGTTGGCCCGCGGAAGTCAGGGGGGTAAGTTCAGCGTCGAGCGATTGGGTTAATGCGTCGACAATCGGAGGGGCGAGTCGGAGGGAATGGTGGAGGGAGTTGTGGTCTGCTCGCGTGAGGCCTGTCAGCAGCCAGTCTTCTAATTGTGGATCAAGCGAGACGCATCGCAGCACGTTCCGAGTATCCCGGTACTGCTGACAAATGTTACGCCGCAAACTGATTCGTACACGTTCAGTCAGTATCGTGACGTCTTGACTCTCTGCCGCATGTGCGGCCAATGTTTCGAGAATCGTCTCCAACGGCCGTATCGAGACGTGTTCCCGCAGTAAATTCATCAGGATTTGATGCACTTGAGAAACGGTCAACAAACTCGGGATCACATCGTCAACGACACGTGGACTATGAGCTTTCAATCGTTGCAGGAGTTCATGAACCTGTTGCTGTGACAGCAACTCGTCACCATGTCGGCGGATCATTTCATTTAAGTGTGCGATCACGACTGGGGCGGCTTCAACAATTCGATAGCCAAACTGCAGGGCCTGTTCGCGTTCGGCGGCATCGATCCAGACTCCGGGGTGCTGAAAGGCCGGGTCGATGCCTCGGATTCCCTGAACCGTGCCGGTGGTATCACCCGTATTCACTGCCAGGCAGCGATCGGGATAGGCTTCACCATGAGCAATGGGGACGTCGCGGAGTTTGATTCGATATTGAAATTGTTTTAGACGCATATTGTCGCGAATATGCACGGCGGGCAGAATCAGGCCTTGGTCTTGTACCAACTTCTGCCGCAGTCGATTCACGCGATCCAATAGATCTCCACCCTGTGACGTGTTGACGAGCCTGATCAAACCGAAGCCGAGCTCCAGTTCAAGCGGGTGAATCGTCAGTTGCTCCTCGAATTGGGTCTCTGTCGTGCTTGATTTCGGCGCTGTTGGCTCTGGATGACGTTGTGTTGGGCGGACGTTGCCTGACGTCGACCAGGCCAGCATGCCGCATCCCGCTGCCAGTGCCAGCAAGGGCAGGGCGGGGAGTCCGGTGAATGCTAATCCGACCAGGAGACATGCGGCAATTCCCAGTGCCTCTGGGTGCTGAAAGACCTGAGTCACAACATCCGTCGACAATTGGCTTTCGGTCGAGCCTCGAGTCACAATTAAACCAGCCGCCAATGAGATCAGAAACGCCGGAACTTGAGTCACCAGGCCGTCGCCGATTGTCAGTTTGGTGAAGACCTCAAACGCCTGGCCAATTTCCATTCCGTGTTGGAACACGCCGATGGTCAGTCCACCAACAATATTGATCAAAGTAATCAGGAGTCCGGCGATAGCATCTCCGCGAACGAACTTGCTGGCACCGTCCATGGCTCCGTAAAAATCGGCATAGCGTGCCAATTCTTCTCGTTTGTTTCGGGCTTCAAGAGGGGTGATTGCACCGGCATTCAGATCCGCGTCAATCGCCGTTTGTCGGCCAGACATTCCGTCCAGCGCAAATCGTGCCGCCACTTCGCTGATACGCGTTGCGCCCTTCGTAATGACGAGGAACTGGATGGCGACAATAATCGCAAAAATGACCAGGCCAATCAGCACCTGACCCCCGGCGACGAAATCGCCAAACGCTTGAATGACGCCGCCTGCGGCAAGTTCTCCATCAATGGCGCCACGAGACAGAATCAACCGCGTGGAGGCGACGTTGAGGACCAGTCGAGACAGCGTTGTCGCCAATAAAATCGCTGGAAAGACGCTGAATTCCAATGGCCGGCGGACGGTGATGGTGGCCAACAGGATCAGAACCGAGATTGTGATATTCGCCGCCAGTAGCAAGTCCATCAACATGGCCGGCAAGGGGGCGACAATGACCAGGACGGACGCGCACAGCAGCATTGGAAACAAAAGTTCCAGGCTGGCTGCTCGGGCGGAGCGCGCAGTAGTCTTGGCCGCT
>JAQGHT010000380.1 GCA_028291565.1 Planctomycetaceae bacterium
AGGAAAAGCTCGTCACTGCTTTAAAATCGCCGCATCCAGGGGAACCATCGGGGCTCAGAATTCTGTGTTCTGGAGCGCGCAGCATGACCGCCGCGGTGGCAGCCGGAACGCTTCGGGATGATTTGGAATCGTTCCTTGGAACCCTCACAATTCAATTGCCTCCACTACGAGATCGGGAAGCGGACTTGCCGCTACTGGCTCAACATTTTCTCGGTGAACAAAATCGAAAGCACGAGAAGCAACTCAGTGGTTTCGCGCCCGACGTGTGGCCTTCCATGCAGCGTCATGCCTGGCCGGGAAATCTCGATGAATTGCAATTAGTCGTTCAGGAAGCGTACGAGGTCGCGTCGGATAAACAGATCAAGCTCGCCGATTTGCCCTTTCGATTTCGCACGGCTCTCGAAGCACAGGATTCTCCTCCTCCCATCAGCATTCAGCCGCTACCGCTGGATGAAATGCTGTTGCGAGTCGAAACGAATGCCATTCAGATCGCGCTGGAACGCAGCAAATTCAACAAATCGAAAGCCGCAGAGATATTAGGGATCAACCGCCCACGTTTGTATCGCCGGATGGAACAACTCGGAATCGAAGACCGCGAAGAAGGCGCCCTGTAGGCAAGTTTTAAAAGCCGCCAAAATACCTGGTGAGCGGTCCGCGTGAACCCACTGGTTTTCAGTGATTTGACTGCTACTTCGATCGCATCAACTTTGCGTGTTCGCTTTTTGTGGCTGAATTCGTAGGGGTTGTTCGTAGAATCTGAGCGATTCAGAAGACTCGGCCGACGTCTCACGACTTCAGCTGCGGCCGATGTCACGGAAACGCGTAGAGATTCGGCTTACTCCTTTCGCGTTTTGATGACCTCGCCTATCATTGGGACATTCACGGCGTGGCGTGGCGTGTGGCAATGATTCCGGGCAATCCGATCAGCTCGACTTTTGCCATTTTGTGATCACTGCATCATTGTCAATTCCATGATAACTTGAGGTCATTCGAGTTTTGAACGACACGACAAACCAAGGGCAATTAAATCATCCGAGGGAACTGTTAGAAGCTCGTCGGAAACAATTCATAGAGGCCGCGTCACAAGTGGCTGATTCGATTGGATGTGCAATTCAAAACAACTTTCACCGCTTCGAGGAACAGAGCTACGTTCGACCACGAATTACCAGCGTTTCTTCTCGGCGAACGATTTTGAAACACAGAGGCACAGAGATCACAGAGGAAGAGAGGGAAGTAACTCTCTGTGTCCTCTGCGCCTCTGTGTTTCAAAAACTAAAGAGGAGTGGATCACGTTGTTTAGGAATAGCGGCAAAAGTCGAGATAAGCCGCCGGGGAACTAAAAAGTACCTCGTTCCCCAGTTCGGAGCCGTCAGTTGATCCGGAACCCGACGCTCGCGCGTTCCGGATGATTTTGCCAGTGACTTTTACCTGACCCTCGACGCATTGCATCTCATATTCGTTTCTAAGCAAGCATCTTGAAATGCCCGATTTTTTTCCCGGTTTTCTTCCAGTTCTTGCCGCGGACACCCCCGTTCCCTGGATCGCGATCTGGCCCTATGCTGCAATCGTCCTGGCGTATCTCGTGGGATCGATTCCGTTCGGATATCTGATCGCGATGCTCGTTAAAAAGATCGACATTCGAGAACATGGAAGCGGCAATATTGGAGCGACGAACGTGGGGCGCGTGCTGGGCGCGAAATGGGGAATCCTGGCGCTCGTTCTGGACATCGTGAAAGCACTGCTGCCTGCTTGTCTGTTCCCGATGTTGTTACCCGCCGATTCAATCTGGAGACCGCATTTGCCTGTGGCTTGCGGAGTGGCAGCGATAATCGGGCATATGTATCCCTGTTATCTGTACTTGCGGGGCGGAAAAGGCGTCGCTTCGGCTTTGGGAGTCGTGGCCTTCCTGTCTCCTATATGCACTGCGGGCGCATTCGCCGTGTTCGTATTGAGTTTCCTGATCTGGCGGATCGTCTCCCTGAGTTCAATCTGTGCGGCATCCGCTTTTGCAGTGAGTCATTTTTGTTTATTTCGCAATCAACTTTGGACGGCTGAAGGATGGAGTCTGACAGCGTTCAGTATCGCCATTCCGACTCTCATTATTTTGCGGCATCGAGCCAACATCGGCCGTCTCATGCGCGGCGAAGAGCCACGATTCACGGCGGGAAAAAAGGGAGAAAAATAGAGATTTTTCGATGAATTCCAAGGAAATCACCAGAGTCGTTTGGGTGAAAACCTGGTTTCATTGAGCCCATCGATCAGGCGGCTCTCGTCCGTGAATTGCGTCATCTGAGCTGGCGATCGGAGAAAGACTGTGAACATCAAACGAAAACGATTCGACGGCCGAGGGCGGCCATCCTACTCAGTTTTCCGGGCAACCAGCTTAGGATCGGCGCATCAATAACTGTCGGAAGTTGCCTACGGCCTTTCAGGTCATCGACGGGCAAGAGTGCCCATCCTACGGCACTTATTGCTGCGCAAATCCTTAGATGGCATTGAGCGCCATTTCCAGCTCCTGCTTCAAGTCGTTCACATCTTCCAAGCCCACCGACAGTCGCACCAGACCGTCACGGATTCCCAGCGCTTCCCGATCAGCCGCCGTCATGAATTTGTGCGAAGTGCCGGTGGGATATGAAACCGTCGTCCGCGCATCGGCCAGGGTGGGTGAAAACGGGATTTCTCCCAGTGATCGAAAGAGTTTGGCGACGGTTTCTCGACCACCGTGAAGTTCGAAGGCCACCATTCCGCCGAAGCCTCGCGGAAGGAGTTTCTGGGCGATCGCGTGCGTCGGATGGCTCTCCAGACCCGGATAATAGACACTCCGCACTTTTGGATGATTCAGCAGATAACTCGACAATTCCGCCGCAGATCTGGAAACTCGTTCCATGCGAATCGGAAGAGTCCGTAAGCCTCGAGAAGCCAGCCAGCATTCATAGGGATTGCTGTTCATCCCAAACAGTGCCATCATGGCTTTTACCTTGCGCATGGTGGACAATTTGCCCGCAACTACGCCCATCATCACGTCGCCGTGCCCATTCAGATATTTCGACGCACTGTGAAAGACAATCTGAGCCCCCAGAGCGAGGGGTTTTTGTAAGACGGGAGTGGCGAATGTGCTGTCGACCAGCAACGGTATTTCGCCAAGCGCCGCAGCAATCGCCGGTACATCGGCGACTTCCATCAGAGGATTGGAGATATTTTCAATGATGGCGAGTTTGGTGCCAGGCGTCACGGCCTGGTGAAACGCCGCGGGGTCGAGTGCATCAACGAACGTGACTTGCACGCCGAATTGAGACTGCAGCTGATTCAGCATCTGGCCCGTGCGGCCATAAAGCACCTTACCCGCGATGACATGGTCGCCCGATTTCACATGCGCGAGCAGCACCGCCGTCATGGCCCCCATGCCCGAGGAACAGACAACGGCAGACTCAGCCCCCTCCAACCGTGCCATGTCAGAAGCGAAGGCTTCGTGATTCGGATTGCCATCGCGGGTGTAGATATAGCCCGCGATTCGAGCCGACGCCAGGTCATCCAGTTGCTCGAGGCCATCGAGATCAAACGCGGTCGTCATATAGACTGGTGGCGAACTGGGACGGGTGACAAACTCGGGAGCCCAACCACCGCGTGCACAAATTGTTTCTTCCGAGTTTTCGAGATCCATGCTGAGGCCTTTGATGACGGGCGGAATTTTATCGGGACGATCCATCAACAATCCGCAGTCTAACAGATCTCAAGCCGTTTAAAAACGGCGATCAGCAGGACAGGTTTTCAACCTGTCCGTCACCGGGGAACGGACAGGTTGAAAACCTGTCCTACCTATCCCCCATCCTCACCAAGACTCAACGACAGCACGGTTCGCCACAAAGAAAACAACCGGGCGGGATGTTGCCATCCCGCCCGGTTGCCTCTACTTAATTACATCATCCGTTTGATCTATCATGCCGCGCGACGTGGTTGAAGGGTGGCGGGGCTAGTCGTCACTCGCCTTCAACCCACGCCGTGCGGCACTTCACAACAGCACGTCCAGTCGTGCTGGAACCTCTCCTCGGTGTGAAACCCAAATGGATTTCGTCTCTTCAATTGTCTTGGTCAGAGCCAGAGACTCCGCCAATTCTGCTTGTCGTCAATTCGAAGTCTCTCTTATTTTCTCTTATTTAGAGTGACAGGCATCTTGTCGATTGTCTCGACGTCAAAGTTTCATTATGTGGGCAATTCAATTTCCGGAAGTTCGACACGAGCGGGAACCAGGCCTTTTTGGAGGTCGACTTGAGATCCGATTTCCGGCTTCTGACTGATCCGCGTTTGACGGTGCTCGAGAATCGAACGGGCCGCATCACGCAATTCATGATCATTGAGACGTCGAATATTACCCAGTTGGGCCATCGGAGCGAGTGCTTTCGAGACACGTGCGATCGTGGTTTCCAGCAGACCAATCTCGATCAGACTTTGCCGCAGTTCACCCAGCGACTTGATCCGCATTTGAAACTCATCACCGAAGTCGGCAAGGATTTCCAAATTCTGGATCGCATCCGAGATTTCCTGTGTCTGACTTAATAACTTGTCCTTCATGGCCACGAAGCTAGTGAGATTCGCGGCGGCAGTGGGGATGTTTTCGCCCTTGGTCAGCAAGGTTTCTCGTAAGGCCAGCAACTCATCCGCTCGCAATTGAGCAGCCATGGTCGTTTCACCATGCAAAGCGACCTGATCCTTCAGTCCCACCAGTCCACTCAGGACCTTGCCGGCTTCGGTGAGTTTCTCGGTGCCTTGTTGAACCTGCGTCTTCAAATCGATCAGACCTTGCAACGCGGTCTTCGCGTCGTTGGCCGTTTCATTCTGGGCCAGAGTCTGATCCTTGAGACTGATCAGATCCTTCAACGTCCGTTGCGCCACGATGGCCCCCTCCGCCTGAGCTTGTGCGGAGTCCTTAATCGAAATCAACTGTTTCAACGAGTCTTCAGCAGCCCGATTGGTCGGCGACTGTGCAATTAACCGGCTGTTGTTGGCAGCCAGGCTTTGCATGGCCTGAGTGGCTTCGGCGATCTGACTTTTCTGATCCAGCACTTTCGTTTGTAGAGCAACCATCTGCTGCAAGGCGTAGATCGCGTCGTTCGCTTGACCCGCTTCTGAAACGACGTTCTGACGAAATTCACGAATCCCCTTCATGGCAGCGGTGGCTTCCGCCAGTTGCCGGTGTTGGGCATTCAGTGAACTCAACAGATTGCTGGTCGCCCAGACTCCATCCTTCACTCCAACCAGATCTTGCATGCCATGTTGCACGGCAGCAAGTTCGGATTCCACATGTTGCATGCGTGACGCCAGTGGTTGCGCCACAAACAGGTTCATTCCTAAAATGCCAATCGCCAGCCCTAAGCCCAACATGGTCCAATGCAACCGAGTCTGTTGCCTGGCGTGAGCCGCTGGCCGGTACTCCCGATCGGGAGTGCGGTCATCAAAAGTGTTCAAAGCGAATCCTCCTTCTAAAGACGGTACTGAAAATTGTTTTGAAGATCCGGTCCACTTGAACCACGCACGGTTAAGAATGAGACTTTTGATCGCGGGGATCAGTATTGAAAAAGACTCATTCGTGGCCGCGAACAGTATAAAACGTGGTACCGAAATCCTCGTGATGCCCGGGCGAAACACTACGCCGTCATCGTGTCGCGGGCTCGTTCCGAACTGCCCCAGTGCTTGCTGCATCGACGTAGTCGCCGAAACATTGACGCAATCCGCGGAGCCGCGGCCGTGAAGCAACGGAGTTCCATTAGACTTGGAAAACCACTCCCTCACGGTCACGGCCCGAAATCTCGGATCAATGAATACTGCGATCGAGCGTCGACATAACAGAACAGCCGCTAAAGTCGCCACTGAAGGGTAAATATCGCCCTGAGGGCGGGGCTGTTGTGATTGGCAGTTCCTTCCTAGAATCGCCATTTTGAGGCTCGAGTTTGGCTAGAACTGCGTCAATTCGGACATCCGATCGAGAACCCAGGGAGGCTGTGCCGATCTTGCGGGTTGTACTTCGAGTCAACTCGGCCTGGTCAGCCATTGTGAATATTCGGGATCGAGAAGATGATCCCGTTTCGGTAATCCAGACAACTCAACTGAGGCCCGACAGCGAACATGATTCAATATGACGCTCACAACTGGTTCGAGCACCTGTTGGATATTAAGGGGTCGATGTTTCGCGAGATTATCGGCCGCGTACTGACCTGTGTCGCCTGGGCGGCTGTCGTCTGCGTGCTCAATCAACACGCATCGGACTTCTTTCGATTGGAGTCTCTCGGGTTTCCCGATACTGCGCATGGGCTGATCGGAAGCGTGCTGGGGCTGTTGCTGGTATTTCGAACCAACGCTTCCTATGACCGGTTCTGGGAAGGACGCAAGATTTGGGGTGCAATGATCAACGACTGCCGAAATCTGGCCCGACTCTCCAAAATCTGGATGCAGCGAGATCAACAGCTGGCCAACGAGATTTGTGAGTGGATCACAGTTTACCCCTGGATGGTGATGCGCCGACTTCGAGGGACACAGGACGACGGAACTTCACACTGGAATCTCGACCCAGTTGAATTGTCGGCCGTTCTGAAGTCAAAGCAGGCATCACTGGAGGTGGCCGGGAAACTGAGCCGCCTGCTCCTGCTGGCCCGAGACAGGGGCCTGCTGTCCGAACTGCAACTCATCGCAACAGAAAGTAACGTCCAGCGATTGGTCGATTACCTGGGTGGGTGCGAAAGAATTCAGAATACGCCTCTGCCATTCGCTTATATGGTACATCTGCGGCGAGCCTTGATCGTTTACTGCTTCACATTGCCATTTGCATTGCTCGACAAATTCCATTGGGGGACCGTGGTCGTCGTATTGCTGATCTCGTATTTGATGTTTGGCATCGAAGAGATCGGCGTCGAGATTGAGAATCCTTTCGGCATCGAGGAGAACGACCTGCCGCTGGAACGCTTGTGCGAAACAATCCAACGCGACGTGCGGGCTCTGTAGCCGAGCACCGGTAGGACAGGTTTTCAACCTGTCCGTGGCCTTGAATACGTCCAGGTTGAAAACCTGACCTACCGCGACTGTTACTTGCGAGTCTCCGAGAGACTCGCCTACAGTGTTGTCGCGGTCGTTCTGTGATCGGACCATGTCACTCGTGAATGTGAAAGAGATCGTCTCATGAAATTTGCCATCTGCCAGGAACTGTTTGAGAACTGGGACTGGGAACGTCAATGCCGGTTCATTGCTGAAGTCGGTTACACGGGAATTGAACTCGCGCCGTTTACGTTGGCGCCACAGATCACCGATGTCTCGGCGGAGCAACGGCGAGTCTTGAAGCAGCAAGCCGCCGATCACGGCCTGCAGATCATGGGTCTGCATTGGCTGCTCGCGAAAACGGAAGGCCTGCATCTGACAACGCGTGACGCGGCGACGCGAAAACGGACGGCCGCTTATCTGTGTGAACTGGCTCATGCCTGCGCTGACTTCGGTGGCGAAGTTCTCGTGTTTGGTTCACCCGCCCAGCGCAATCTCGCAGCCGATATGACTCGCGAAGAAGGCCTGGCCAATGCCGCGGAAGTTTTTCGCGCAGTCGCGCCAATCCTTGCTGATCGCCAGGTCAAACTGTGCCTCGAGCCGCTGACTCCCAAAGAAACCAACTTCATGATGACCTGTGCTGAAGCGATGGATCTGGTGCGCCTGGTCGATCATCCACAGGTCTGTCTGCATCAGGATGTGAAGGCCATGTTGAGTGAACCGACACCCATTCCTGAACTCATCGCGAAGTATCGGCCGTACGTCGGACACTTCCATGTGAATGACTCGAACCTGCTGGGACCAGGTATGGGCGAAACCGATTTCACCCCTATTTTCGCAGCACTTCTTGAACAACATTACGCTGGCTGGGTGTCGGTCGAGGTGTTCGATTACAAGCCAGGTTGCGAGTTCATCGCGCGTCGCAGCATGCAGAACATGCAAGAAGTGCTGGCCAAGTTCTCGTGATTGAGAACAGTGGCTCTCAGTGGTTGAGTTTGACGCTTGAGACCCTTCCTGCCAGCAACGTTGAGACACCATGAGCCACTGTCTCTGGTTGGCAGCACCTTGTTGAAGCCGCTTCGGATGTCTGCAGACAAGTGCATTTCGCCTGGAGAAACGCAGGTCGCGGTGATGTTCAGCAGGGACGTGTTCAAACACCAGTCACCGCAACAGGCAGCCGCTTCGAAGTCTGACAGCAGTCCCCTGAGGAGTTGATGTGAGCATGCTTAAGCGCTCCAAGAGTGTCCCGTAAAACGTCTGCGGAAAGTTGTCGTACGCGATAAGAAAAAAGAAAAAAATCGACTTGCTCGAAGAGACCCGTTTTACGCACGACCGCGGCCGCGGCATTTGTTCACTGCAGTTGTGAACAACATCATTTCGTATTGACTTTCACCACGTCTTACGAACATCAACACCACCATATGGCAGTACCATGCAAATGATGATAGAGCGTCTTGAACAACACACGAAACTCCGAAAACGAAAGATTTCCTTGGTTTTTTGATAAAATTCTAGAGATAAGGCTTGCGTTGTTTTTTGAAATGCGTACGATGATCGCATCATGGGTGACATGATCAAGCAGCTTGTCAAGCTCAAGTAACCAAGTCGAGTTGGTGCCTGAGACACAAGTGAAAAGATTGCTGTCACTCCCTGCCTGCCATGGTTGGTAGGCCGGCAAAAGATATACGATTCGAGAGTAGCAGTTTCGACGTGATAGCCCGGTGCCAGCGCGAAACAGCTACGAGGTTGGCTCTGTAAGGAGGAACTTTCGGTGGCCAAGAAAAAAGCAGCAGCAAAGAAGGCAGCAGCCCCAGTTAAGGCAGCCGCTCCAGCCAAGAAGGCCGCAGCGAAGAAGGCCGCGCCAGCAGCAGCTCCCGCTGCCGCACCAGCAAAGAAGGCCCCGGCCAAAAAGGCCGCAGCCAAGAAGGCCGCAGCTAAGAAGTAGTGCGACCAGGCTGAAATCGCATGGGCCTCTCGCTTGGCAAAGGATCTCGACGGGTAATGCTCGTTCAACCTTTGCTCTGCGGTGTGGTGTCATCGCGATCTGGGCTCTGAGCCCAACCCGTTACAGCGAGTAAGAAGCGGCCTGACTTTTGGTTCGGCCGCTTCT
>JAQGHT010000384.1 GCA_028291565.1 Planctomycetaceae bacterium
CGGTATGCAAAGACCGCTCCGCGAAATCCTCGACCTGTTGTTTGAGCGGTCTCCGGGCGCGAGAATTGCGTTCATTACGGACACAGCCTGGAGTGAACCAGTCAAGTCGAGGCTGGTGGAGTTGGCCAGGGGGGCTTGGCGACTCTATTGCGATTGCTTTTATGCGAGAGAGCACGCGGCTCAGGCGGAGAAACACCGGCATATGACGACCGATAATGCCGTGGATCTCGCTAAATCCGCTGGTGTGGAGCAAATTGTGTTGATCCATTTCGCAACTCGATACGTTGGCGATTACACCAAATTGCTGGACCAGGTTCGGCAGTCATTTCCGAATGCCACAGCGGAAATTCCATTGACAGAGAAAGAATGAGTTGCATGTCTGAGACCAATCACCAAACGGACGGCACACAAGTCCAACAAGATGTCGTCGCACGGCAACCCATGACGCCGGAACAAGCCTGGGAGCGGCTTCAAAAAGGTCAACCGATCGAAAACGCCAAAATCGAACGGTTACTGTTCCGCGGGGAACTCGCTCAACCTGTGCGCATGAAGAATTGCCTGTTGATTCGTCCAACCTTTGATCATGCGACCTTCAAGCACGACGTGAACTTGAACAACTGCGTGCTGGACCGTCCTATCTTTCGCCAGACGACCCATTTCGAACAGGGATTGAATGTTTCGTCGAGCACCTTCAATCAAGCCCTGATCCTGGATGTCCATGTCACCGGCGTGTTCAATGCGGGGAATTGCGTCGGCACGGGAAGTCTGCAATTTGTGCGTTGCCGCTTCGACGGCCTGGCACGATTCTGGGATTCCCATTTTCGGAGCTGGGCGAGTTTCAAAGAATGCATGTTTCACGACGATGCGGATTTCCGTAGCGTGCAGTGTGACCAGGGATTGAAGTTGACGGAGTGTCACTTTCACCGTGGCCTGCTATTACGCGGCGCGACAATAGAAAAGAAACTGGAACCAGAACGTTCTCAAGTCGATGGCATTTTCGATCTCAGCAAGGCCAAATTGCATGATTTCGCTTACCTCGAAGGTGTCGTCGCCGGTCCGAAACAAACATGGGCGTTCTTGAACGCGGTGGCGGAACGAATTCTCATTCAGCCGGAGCAACTGGAAGGACGGCTCAGCAGTGAGCAAAATCGCGACTATACGGCCGCGATGCAGGAATACGGCCTGTTGAAAAAGTCGTATGAGAATCTGCACCGCTACGACCAGGAAGACTGGGCCTTCTATCGTTTCAAAATCAATCAACGACGAGGCGTCGGACGCAGCTGGAAGAAGCCCTGGACCAAGTTTAATCAGTTTTGTAACTGGCTTTTGCTCGACTTGGGTTGCGGATACGGAACCAATCCCCGGCGCGCAATCCTGACGGCATTTGTGATCATTGGGCTCTTCGCGAGCGTGTATATGTATGAAATCCAGTTGCTGCACATCGAGAAACTTCCATTTCCAGAGCTGCCACTGACCGCCTGGCAGAACCGCTTGCTGATCAGTCTCATGGCCAGTGTAACGGTGTTTACATCTGGACTGAGCGGCATCCGCGATATGGCTCAAGGCTGGATGAATATACCACTCCTGATTGAATCGCTCCTGGGGACCTTGTTGTGGGGGTTGTTCATCGTGGCGTTTAGCCGCAAGGTGATTCGGTAGAGGTGAGCGGCGAGATCAATGGAGAAAAGGCAGAATAATGCAAAAAAGCTGTGAACGCAAACCAGATCCCGAAATGCATTCCCATCATTCTGCCCTCCATTATTCCGCCTGATCCGCCGTCGGAAAATCGCGTCTGTCGTGATGCGCTGACTGGCTTCAGCCCTGGGATTCTTCGACGACTTCGTTGGAACAGTTCTTGTTTCGCCGATCCACCATACTAAACATCCGTCGCGTATATCCGTCTGGCCGTCTGCCTCATCAGTCATTTGACTCCGGCGGGTGCGAATTGCACATTCACTCCCACACGGTCCATTGCGGCACTCAAGACGCTTCGAGAAACGGCAACGCGCAAGTGCAGCAGCCCGTCGGACGCTTTGAGCCGAATTCGGAGACGTCCTGGGTCGCTCGTACTGAACGCTTTCGCGGACGATTCGAAGCCCGGAAACGGGGTAACCTCTTGTATCTGCTTGAAATTCGCTGACATCTCGAACAAATCTGCCTGTTCTGGCTTAGCCTGCAACATCTGAGCAAGCCGCGCCTTGCCCCCCATTCCCATGCAATAACCGAGCATGTCCGTTCCGAAGGCCCAGATAACGGGATGATCACCAAACATGACGTTGACTTCCGCGGGCAGACTGCGATTGGAGACCACGTGTCCTCGAACATCGGCAATTGGTTCAGCATTTAACTGGATCAACTTGGCGATCTCGGCATTCATCGGATCATTAACAGTCTCTTGAACAAAGCGGTCAAAGGACTTCCCGTCGACGATTTTCAACGCCCCAAACGCACAGCCGGGCTGCCCGGCACCATTGCTGAACAGAGCCAGCACCGCATCGAGCTCGCCGGCCCCAACTGTTGGCTCCAAAGCATGAAACAGCCGTTCCGCCAAAGCTTTCGCATAGGGATCTCCACCCTCCTCTGCCAGTACCAGCTTTGTCGCACTGCGAACGACTCCCGGCATCAAGGCACGCAACTTTTCGGGCATACGCACGTTGACGCGAGTGCCAAGCGCGGCTTCGTCAAGAAAAAGCTCGCCGAAACGGCTTGGCGTGCCGGCCAGTGAACCAAGACTTGCGGCGAACCGAGAACCAGACTCGGCCATCAGTTCCACATCGGCAGAAATGTCAGTCTCACCAATATCCAGCGAGAAACGCAACCGATGCTTTCCGGTCAGGATATCGTCCATCAGTGCGGTCAACATGTCCGCGAACTGCTCGCCATATTCCGCAGTGTTGGCGTCCACGGCAGCGATCTTGCTGTGCAATTGCCCCCGCAGAACATTCCATTGATCGTGAGCTTGCTTGGGGAAGTATTCGGAGCGCACGGTTGCCGTCAAAAGCCTTTTTTCACTTTGATCGAACACCTGTTCTAGAGCGGGTAACTTAGCCGTCGCAAACAAGTTGCCATCTCCAGCCATGCAGATGTGCGCGTAGCCGTTCGCAAACCGCAAATAGCACTTTGAGGGAAGCTGAATCGGAATCGAGACCGGCAGAATGGGGACGCTCAGTTCTGTGATATTCGCGTCGCGGTGAGTTTCGCTGAAACCTCCTTCGGCGAGCGCTTGACGGAATGACTCTTCGGAGCGAACCGGCAACATAAACACCAGCGCTCCTGCCGGAATGACTTCGTCGAGGTGGCCATAGGCACCGCAATACCGATCACCTGGAATTCCAAATTGCGTTATCATGGCACGGAGCATATTCAGGGTCGGTGCCATTCCAAACTTTTCGCCGGCCGCGCGGTCGAGCCACCGCATACGATCGAATAGTGCATCAATTGACAACAGTTGCACAGTCGCGATGGGTCGTGATTCCTGGTTGGCAACCGGCCGCGGACTGCCCAATGTTGGCTTTTTCGCCGGCGTATCGTTCCGAGGTGTTTTTTGCGGGACCGCCTTCTTGAGTTCCACGTTTTTCGCGGGTATCGTCGGCGATTCTGGCTCAATTGGGTCTTGAACTGGTTTGATATCGATTTTTTCGGGGGTCGATGCTGGCGCACGATTGAGTTTGGCGACTTTGGTATCCAATGCAACCGATTCGGGCAACCGACGCGAAAACACCCCCGACAATCCAGCCGCGCCGGCGGCCAGGATCAGCAGTCCACAAATTGCGATTGCTGCGACTTGGAAGCGACGTGCCGACCCCTTGTTTGAGGGCGGGTTCGCGGGTGGCAACGGTATTGAAGAAATCGGGGCGGGTTCCGACTTTACTGAAGTCAAGGCGGCCTTATGAGCGGGCATTTGTGCAGGTTGCGACGCAGGGCGCGCGGCGCTGACCGGAGGCGGGGCCGGAATCTTTAAAGCAGGAGGCCTGACCGGAGGAGCTGGGGGAACGGGAACCGCGGCATTCTTTAACGGAATGGAAGGCGCACTGGAACCAGACCGGACGACAACTTCAGTAAAGCATCGAGGACATCTGAGAGCCCGATCACCCTTGGACTCTCTCGCATCTGAGACATTCAAAAGGTGTGAGCAAGTTGGACAAGGAAAACTGTCGGCCATACGAGTGTACCTGAAAAACTTGCGACTTGGCGGAAACTAAGCCGGATTCGGTTTGGGCGTGTCGGTTACGACTCACGATTTTATTATTGGGGCCGCTCGTATAGTAGTACGAACTGGGCCTGGACTTAACGCGAATGATTCGAGCCCCTATACTAATCCGAAACGAAAGCAGTCAAGTCGATTTCGATTCTTCAAGTTTCCAAGATGGCTGATGATTGCGGTTCAACCAAACTGCATAGAGTAGCAACATCGCCCCCACGCTGCATAAACTAATCCACATCCACGCCACCCCGGTTGCGGTCTCTCGAACGCTTGTAGCGGGCATGTCAGCTCCGAGTCCGGAATGAATGAAAGCAGACCAGGCATACACTGGACTGAGTTGGTTCTCAACGAAAACTTCTGGCCATCGTTCGGGATTTCGATAAATGACGAGTTGGGCCTGTCGCAGGGCCTCAAGCGACGTCAGACGTCCGCTCGCCAATTGCTTGACATATTCCTGCATCAGGATGGCAGACGCCGAGTCGTCGATTTTCCAAAGGCTGGCCACGACATTGGGGCATCCTGCGTAATGAAACGCCTGCTGCAGCCCCTGAACCGCTTCTCCTGTTGTGTGCTGCCCAAGTCCCGTTTCACAGCCACTTAAAATGGCCAGGTCCAGGTTTTCCAGATTGAGATTCAGAATTCCTTCCCCGCGCAGAATCCCGGCGTCGGAGTTACGACTTTGCGGTTCATTGGCGCCCGCGAAAACCAAGCCAACATAACTGAAAGGAAATCGCTGGCTCAGTCCAAAATAAGGGATTGATGGATTGGATTCGGGATTCCAGTCGCTAATTGATTTCTTGAATTGGGCTTTATCATTTTCCAATTCTGTCGCATCGAACGAGGCGTGAGTCCCAAAAAACGCAGCGCGTGCCGCGGGCAATTCTTTAATGACCTGCGAGACAGTCGCGTCGGAGCCTTTCAAGACAATCGCGTTATCCAATCCTTCTGATTGCACGATCGCGTCAACTTCCACCGCAGTTCCCGGCAATTGTTTGTAGGCGCCGGCCGGACCATAGTCGATTGCTCCGACAACCAGCACCTTTTGATTGAAACTGGACTCGCGCGGCTGTTTCAGGCGTTCCCGAATGAATTGACCGTCCGGGACATAGGCGATCGTAAAGTCTTCGAGCAAAATACCTGACGAATCGCATTTCGGCATCGCTGCAAACGGAAATCGCGCGAGCTCGCCATCGACGTCCAGTAGCAACAGCTTCGTATTGTCTGGTACGGACCCTGCGATCTTTTGCCAGATCTCTTTTCGCAGGATTTCGGTGCATCGATTCGCAATGTCCGCCGCCTTCCGCTTGGACAGATTAGCGTCCCACTGGGCGGGGGCCGAACGCCATTCATTGACAGCCCGATCAATAATCGCCGCTGGCCCCAGATCAATACGCTGGACCGTCTGACCCGGTGCCACGACGAGTGCGAGATAGTGTACAGGTCGATCCTTCGTCTGAGTGAGATCGTCGAAACGGACGATTTCAATGAACACCGAGTTCTCGGGCAACTCCGACGCCAGCTCGACGGCGCCTCGATCCCATTCTTCGTCCTGCCGTTCATCGACTGGCAAAATCTTACCTAACTCGAGTTCCAGCCGCGCCCTCTCGTCGAGCAACCGCTGGAGCGCGGTATCGTCGTCAGGGTGATCCAGATGCTGTCGCATTCCTGACGCCACATCATTCAACCGTTCCTGGAGTGCCGCCACACCATTGACGTCCTGTGACGAGCGAATCTGGGCTCGGCGTTTCCGGACGTTCCGCGTGTCCACGTTGGTGCTCGTCCATGTCCATCGAAAGGCTTGCTCATCTTCGGAAGCGATACCGCGACTTGCCGAAAGCAATCCCGACAAGGCGATCTGACGCAATTCCCGGGATTTCGAAAGACTGGCTTCCGCGCCGATCCGGGCCAGTTGTTTCAGCTGCCGCTGATCTTCACCCAAGGCGGCCGCGAATGCTTCACTGGCGGCATAAGTATGACCTGCATTCAAGTGCAGAATACCGATGTCAGTCGCCGTTGCGGCAAGTTGAGGATGTCCATTCGGATAACGAGCTCTGTAAGAGGCATCGACCTCCTGAAGCAGCGATAGAGACTCGTCGAACATTCCCGATTGTCGCAACAGGCTCCCTAAATGCCACTGGCACAGGGCCAGCAGATCGTGTCCCAGTGGGTACCTGCTCTTGGGAAACAAGAATTGCGATTCCAACAGCGCGGCTTTGAAGTGCTGCATTGCTTTGGACGTCTGATCCGCATCACGCAAACACTTGCCATAAGTCAGGTGGGTCGCGACACGCAGTTCGTGAGCTCCCCAAGGAAGTCGACGCTCACAATGAC
>JAQGHT010000388.1 GCA_028291565.1 Planctomycetaceae bacterium
TGACACCCTCATTGAGTCGATACCCTAAGCCTGCAGGCTGGAATCGAATGTGTGCAAACACTCGGTGAAAATGCAACAGTCAAAGAACGGTGAATTACCGTCGAAGAATCGCAATTCTCATGCCTGAGCCCGCACGTTTCAGGAACGCATCATCACCTGGGCGGGATTGATTGCCTGGTACGCCCCCTTATTCGCCGTAATTTCAAAGGCTTGGGGCACGGCACCAATGCCGTTCAGAATGTGCCGGATCGTGGGCTTCAAGTGGACTCGGCCGGACGCCACCAGGTGCACAGTATGAGCAAGATGAGCCCGCGTGCTGATATCGGGAAACACGTATCGCAGGCTCCGTTCGCGGAGCACATCCACCGGCAGCAGCACAGATTGTCCGAACCAGGACACACCCACGATTTTACCACCCGATCGAACGGCATTGATCGCCGTCAACAGGGTTTCATGTCCGGCCAGTCCCTGCTTCGGGCTGCCTCCGGCACACTCAAACACTACATCAGCACCGATCGTGCCGGTCAAATCCTGTATCGTGGCCAGGACGTCGCATTTCTTGGCGTTCAGCGCATGATCGGCTCCGAGTTCCTTCGAAACCGCACAGGCTTCGTCTCGGACGTCGACGGTAATGACCATTCCGGCGCCACTGATCCGGGCGATCTGCAAGCATTCCAACCCCATGCTGCCCTGGCCGAAAATGACGACCGTGTCGCCAATTTGAATTTGAGCGGTCTCGACCGCCGCCACGCTGTCGCTCAGCGATTGCAGACACGCGGCTTCGCTGTCAGAGATACAATCCGCGACTTTCACCAGCGAAATCTCGGGCAACAACGCAATTTCGCTGAAGCAGCCAGGCTGATCAAAGCCAATGACTGGCCCCTTGCGGCACAAATCGCTGCGTTCGGAATTGCACATTGCACAATCGCCACACGGTAACTTCGCGCGGGCGGCGACGCGATCACCGATCTGGTATCCGGTGACTCCGGCTCCGATTTCGACGATTCGGGCGCAGAATTCGTGACCGAATAATTGAATCGGCGCTTCTGTCTCCAGCCGACGTTTCACGCGATCGTATGCGAGCGTGGGAATTCCCATCGCCAATTGAGCTTCCGTCACGCTGGGCTGGACGCACAACGGCTCCACCAGAACATGCCCGGCGCGACATTCTGGCACTGGAATCTCATCCAGACGTAAGTCCTTGAAACCGTAGAATCGCCATGCTTTCATGTTCTTCGAATTCCTGTAGTCAGCTCAATGATGATTGATGAAAAACAACTCAATAATAACTCTGAATCGAGTTTGTCCAGGTATCAGCGGAAGTATTAGGCGTCGAGACTTACCTTCTGCGAAAGTGATTGATACGCCGATCCATTAAGTGCTCAGACGCACGAATTTCTGCAGAGTATGATAATCACCCGTGACCGGTCTGACATTGCGGCATGCGGAACGAATGACTTCGGCGAAATAAAAATCACCATGTGAATCCAGCCAGATCGCATGTGGAGCGAAGAAGTCACCCGCAGCGCACGGAGTTTCACCGCCGCCGAAACGGGCCAGTAACTTTCCCTGGGGATTGAAAATACTGAGCCTGCCACCCGTCGCATCGGGTGTGGGGGCTTGAGTCCCGGGCCACATTCCTGTTCGATAACCTAATTCCGCCACATAGACATTTCCGTCCTGATCGATTTCCAAGTCACAAGGCCGGGCGATCTCTTTCCACTCCGAGAGAAACGTGCCTTCGGGCGAAAACATTTGCAATCGGCTGTTTTCCCGATCGGCGACATAGACGATTCCTTCCCGGTCCACAGCGATTCCGTGCGGCACATGAAACTGGCCTGGACCCGCTCCGGGCTGTCCCCAGGAAAACAACAACTCACCGTCAGGGGTGAATTTATGGACCCGCGCATTGCCGTATCCATCGGCGACGTAAAACTCGCCAGTCGGCGCGACGGCCAGGTTCGTGGGAAAGTGGAACGGCGGCCCGGCGTATTTGATCGTGCGATAATCAATGCTCGTCGCCCCCGTATCTGAAGGCTTGCCATCCGTTCCCAGTGTGAACAGCAACTTGCCTTCAGGTGTGAATTTCCGCACGGTATGCCCGAGATCGTCGGTGCAGAAGACCATGTCTTCAGAATCGATCCAAATTCCATGTGCTCGAGTGAATAAGCCTTCTCCCCACGAAAACAAGAAAGTTCCATCGCGATCAAATACGGCGACTGGATGGTCGCTCCGATTGAAGACGAACACACGGTCTTTGGAATCCGTTGCCACGGATGCGACTTCCAGGACGTCCCAGTTAGCGGGCCATTGAGCCCAGTTGCTGTCCGCTTGATAACGGTAATTTCCTGAAGTGACGATTTGTTGCGTTGTCATTGTTTCCGTTTTCTCAGGTGTATCGATCCTGGAGCAGATCAACTTTGCCTGTTGATGGACGCTGGCGTCGTGCGACTTGGGGCGAGTGTCCTGACACGCCTGAAGTTTTACGGCTCCAACGACAAAAAGCGAATTCGAAAAGCGAATTCGCACTCACCTGCGGTAATTGTCGCTTATGCCAGAATTTCCCGGATCGCTCGCGCCGCTTGAACTCCGGTCAGTTTCTCTTTCAATCCTTGTTGTTCGATGAACAACTCCTCGTTGTTCAAGCCCAGAAGGTGCAGAATCGTGGCATGAAAATCCGGGACACTGACGCGATGCTCCGCGGCCGCGAATCCCAGTTCATCGGTTGCGCCGTAAGTGGTTCCACCTTTGACGCCGCCACCAGCAAACCAGCAACATGCGGCATTTTTGTTGTGGTCTCGGCCTGCCTTCTTTTCGTCCTTGTCTTTCGGTAACTGAGCAATCGGCAGTCGCCCGAACTCGCCACCCCAAACCAGCAAGGTCTCGTCCAGCAATCCGCGCTGCTTAAGATCCTGCATCAAACCGGCGATCGGCAAGTCGGTTCGATCGCAAGCCGCCTTCATGTCTGTCGCGAGACCCGTGTGATTGTCCCAGATCTGCGCATTGATGAACAATTGCACGAACCGAACCCCGCGCTCAACCAGCCGCCGCGCGATCAGACATCGGCGACCATAAGAATCGGTTGGCTCACGACCAATTCCGTACAGTTCCTGGGTCGCCTTAGTCTCCGTGGAAAGGTCTAGCGCATCCGTGGCCGACATTTGCATCCGGGCGGCCAATTCATAACTGGCAATTCGTGCTTCAAGATTCGGCTGGCTGGGACGCTGTCGCAGGTGCAAATTGTCCAGACGATTTAACAGATCACTCCTCAATCGAGAGATTTCGACGGGATCATTGGCTTCCGGACGCAGATTCAACACCGGTGAACCGGTGGATCGAAACCGCGTTCCCTGGTAAATCGGCGGCAGCAGTCCGGCATTCCAGTTCTCAACGCCGTTGATCGGCAAGCCCAGCGGATCGTCCAGCACCACATACGCGGGCAGGTTCTGACACTCGCTTCCCAGACCGTAAACGACCCACGAACCCAGAGACGGATATCCCGAAGGCATATGCCCGGTTTGAATTAGATACAGTGCCGGTTCATGAGTAATATTCGTGGTGAATAACGACCGTACCAATGCGATGTCGTCGACTTGCTGAGCGATTTTGGGCAAAGCGTCGGAAACCCACATGCCGCATTTGCCATGTTGCGCGAACTTGAACGGACTGCGCATCAAGGCTCCGGCGTCTTTCACATTCTCAACTTCACCAGCGATCTTGTTGAAATAGGCTTCGCCGTGATGGCGATCCAATTCCACTTTCGGGTCGAACAAATCCATCTGACTCGGTCCGCCATTCATAAACAGATGAATGACCGACTTCGCTTTCGCAGGGAAATGAGGCGGGCGCGGTTTGGTATTCGGGGCACCACGTCGTTCGTCTGAATACAAGTCGCGTCCGAGCAGTTGCAACAATGCCGCGCCCTGCAAGCCCGCTGCAGCACGGGAAAAGAAACTA
>JAQGHT010000415.1 GCA_028291565.1 Planctomycetaceae bacterium
GCCGGGCGCCCGGAGACTGGCTGGGACCAGCATTTGCTGGAAAACATTTCGTGCAAGTCATCACCCTGGATCAAGCCGGCCGACCACGTCCTGAAATTGCCCGAAAATGGATTCAACAGTTGGTACAGGCCATTCATTCCGTCGACAAAGCACATCTCATCACCGTCGGGATGGTCGACTGGAGCCTCGACCGCCCCGGTCTGACGTCGGGCTTCGTCCCAGAAAAAGTTGCCGATGATCTCGATTTTGTGTCCGTGCACCTGTATCCAGAAAGTGGAAAACTGGACGAAGCCCTGAAGACGCTGGCTGGATTCAATATTGGCAAGCCGGTTGTGATTGAAGAAACATTTCCGTTGAAATGTTCGCTGCCTGAAATGCGGACGTTTCTTGAGAAATCGAAACCACATGCCACGGGCTGGATCAGTTTTTACTGGGGTAAGCCCGTGACAGAACTCAAGCAGACAAAACAACTTGGGGACGCGATACTGGCCGAATGGCTGGATGAGTTTCAAAAACAGGCCGCACATGAGTGAGCAGCCTGCTGGAAATGAATCTTTTTGACTTGCTCTCGCCTGTTGGATATCCTTCCACCAGAATGAAAGTGGACTTCGCACTGGTTTTCCGCAACTGGAAATCGGAGGCTGGTCAATCGACCCTGGAATGGAGCTTTTCTTGGCGAAAAATGGGAATGGACTTCGAATCGGCTTGTGGCTGTTGGCCGTTTTTGGAGGCCTGACTGGAGTCTCCCTGGTCATCTGGGGATTGTTGGCGTCGCTGGGCGACACGTCCGGCGCTTTGGTGGCCCGAGTCTTGACGTTGGTCTGGCTGAGTGCCTTATTGGTTGATTTAGTCGGGCTCGTGGCCTTGCTGACCTGCATTCAATTAGACATGCTGGAACGAGACCGGCCTCGGAATGACGAGTAATTCCGTGAATGTGATTCCCCAGCAACCCGAGCCGGAGCCTGATTCTCTTGTGGAAGTTCTGAATGCCGATCAAGTTCCGCTGCCAGCATTGCAAACAACTGCTGGGCATCGCTCATAGTAAAGCCGGAAGCCTGGTTGATTGCCCGACCTGCGGCCGCACGCTGCGGGTCCCGAATCTCGACGGTTCAATCGACCCGCAACCCGCGATCGGGATGAATTTAGCGGATCATGATTTGCGACGGGCGCTGGATGAACTCGGACAAATTGGCCAGGAACCTGCGAGCCCCATTGAAGATGAAACTTTTGCGAAGATTACATCCAAGACACCGGTTGCTGGAGCATCGCGACATCTCAATCCAGATCCTGGTGGTCTCACCTCAGAATCCGAGCAATCAGCAGAACTGCCAGCCTATGATCTAGAATCGAAACTTCCGCCGGCTGGACAACTCGCTAAGAGCTCGAAACAAGTCATCGAACGTGCCCCTGACCAGAACCCGCTCCCCGCACCGGCTCTGCCAATTTCGCGAGTGCAGTCAATTGCCCTGGAACCTTTGCCGTCCCTGATTGCAATTGACCCACCACAAAATTCACGCGGGGCACCGCAATTAGCGGGATCAGGCCGTGAGCAGACAGCTGCGTCGCACGCAGAGATTCTGGCGGATTTGGCGCGGCAGGCGAACTCGGCCACTCCAACGGCAAGTCAGCTCAACAGCCCCATTCCACGGCAAAAGCGGAGCATCTCTTGGAATGCGGCTATCGGAATTGGCGTGACGTGCCTGTTGACCGGTGCTGCGATCGGATTCAGTATTGGCCGCATCAAACCTGCTTCATCCCGTTTTGCCGCTCCTCTAGACGGACTGCCAGCGGCGGACTTGGGAAAAAATACAACAGGTCCGGCCGAAACTGCACCTCGATTAATGGGGCGACTGACATATCGGAATTCTCAAGGACGGATAGAACCGGATGCTGGCGCCCGAATTCTCGCGATTCCCGAAATCCGTTCGACGGAATCCAAATTGCCAAGCATTGGATTTCGCCCTGCTGATGACGAAGTTTCGCGAGAAACCGCGCACCGGGCACTTCTCGAATCAGGGGGGAGCGAGGCGACCGCCGATGTGCGGGGACAGTACGAACTGAAGCTTCCTGCAGGTGGCACCTTTCAGCTGGTCGTCCTGTCGAAGTACCAGGGTCGACAATCCGACACGACATGGCCCAAGTCGGCTGAAGCGACATTGCGAGCGGTATTCGAGCGACCCGAACAACTCGTGGGCAGCCTGGCGTTTCACGTTGAAACGATTCAAAACAAAGACGACGGCACCTTAACCTGGAATCACGCTTTTGAGCGAGAATGAAAACAGAAAACAAACACAATGACGGTTCCTACGCTTTCACTCGTAAAATTGTGCAGCTTTGGCAAGATGATCAGATAAAAAACGAGAGCGATTGAGAGCAATCGGGCTATTACGACGTTTAGTTTATCAGTCCCGTTCGTCCCGTCAGTCCGATTCCGCACAAGCTAAAGGTTTCGAAAAGGGAATTTCACAAATGACAAATGACGAATGACAAGTGACCACTTCCCAAGTCGACATCTTGCGACAGTCATTGACGCGCGGGTCCTCAGCTTTCCTGAATCCATAACTAGAAAATCTATGAACCTTTACTCGATTCCAGAAAATCCACTGCAGCTTGAAGAACGTTGGATGCAATTCGCACTGGAAGAAGCTCGTACGGCATTTGATGAGGGTGAGGTTCCCGTTGGCGCAGTGATCGTCCATGAAGGCCGAATCATTGCCTCGGCACACAATCAACGCGAAGCGTTGAATGACCCAACTGCTCACGCGGAAATGGTTGCGATCACCCAAGCCGCTGAACAACTGGGATCGTGGCGTCTTCTGGATTGCACACTCTATGTGACTCTGGAACCATGCCCGATGTGCGCGGGCGCCATTGTACAAGCTCGTCTGCCAATCGTGATTTACGGCGCCACCGATCCCAAAGGAGGGGCCTGTCACACGTTGTATCAAATCACGCAAGACACGAGGCTGAACCACCAGTGCACCGTTTTGGGCGGGGTCTTGAAAGACGAATGCCGCATGATCCTCCAGGATTTCTTCGCGCAACAACGCGCACTGGGAAAGAAGTGACTTGCGACAGGTTGAACTTCCCTGATCAGCCAACTCTTCTTGTGGCCTATTGGTCATTTCCACAAAATCTGTGTATCATTGAATGTTTGGCTGTTTGAGACGAAGTTTTTGAAGCGACAAGGGCGGATTTGCGATGTTTGTGGATCGGGTGACAATCTACGTGAAGGGTGGCGACGGCGGCGATGGAGCAATGAG
>JAQGHT010000431.1 GCA_028291565.1 Planctomycetaceae bacterium
TTGATCTGGCCTTGAGCGGTTCGGCTACGGTCGGCGCCGATATGCTCTCTTCAGCCGAAGCCGGTGCAAATCGTACGCAAGCGTGCACTATTATCCTGGTGGTCGTACTCTTGCTGGCGATTTATCGAGCTCCATTCGTCGCGTTAATTCCATTAATCACCGTCTTTATTTCGATGCAGATTTCGATGGCTAGCCTGATCTTATTGACCTGGGCAGGTCACACCGGATTTTATCCCCTGACATTGTTGAAACCATTCTCGGGACTTCAGACCTACATTACGATCGTCGTTTATGGAGCGGGCGTCGATTACTGCCTGTTTTTCATCGCGCGGTATCGGGAGGAATTTGATCGCAATAGCACTGAGGAAGAGGCGCTCATGCGGACCCTGCGGCAGGTCGGCTCAGGACTGATTGCGAGTGCCAGCACTGTGGCGTTCGGAATTGGCATGATGGTCTTTGCGCTGTTTGGTAAATTTCAGCAGGCCGGAGTCACGATGGCATTCTCACTTTTCGTGATGCTGCTGTGCGCGTTGACACTGACTCCTGCCTTGCTGCGTCTCGCTGGCCAATATGTGTTCTGGCCCCACAAACGAAGTATCGCAGGCACCGTCACCGCCCCCTCATCCTTGGAGAAAAAGAGCACTTTCCTTTCGAAATGGCTGCCTGCGAACGGAGTCGAGCGAATTTGGGAAAACATCGGACAGGCTCTGATGAAACGCCCGGTTATCATCTGGACATCGGCGATTGCGCTCATGGTTCCCTTTGCGCTGATTGGTGTAATCTATCACGACAACTTGAGCTATGGATTACTCAGCGAATTGCCGCCGACCACTCCCAGCGTCGTGGGAGCAAAGGTACTTCAAAAGCATTTTGCGGCGGGTGAAGCGGGACCGCTGACCGTGTTGATCTACAACCCCAAGCTCGACTTTACTGATGCCGACACTTTCGATGCGGTTGATACCTATGTCCAAGACTTGACCGCAAAAAGGGAACAGTTGGGAATTGGTGACATCCGTAGTGCAATTCGTCCTTTAGGACTACATGTGGAAACGGGATTCATTTCGCGAGGGGTGGCCAAACATCGCTATATCAGCACTTCTGATGGCTATGCCAATCATGTGGTTCGTCTGGATCTGATCCTGAATGAAGATCCATTTTCCCGCGAAAGTATGCAACAACTGGAGTTTGTCGAACAGCGGCTGAGTGAGTTGCTGCCGGAATCAATTCGATCCGGTTCAGAACTCCATTTCATCGGAACGACGCCGAGCATACTCGATCTAAAAACAATCACAGATCGAGATCAAATCGTGATCGACGGAGCAGTTCTCGCCGCGGTGCTGGTGATCCTGATCGCGTTGTTGCGCATGGTCTCAATCTCGTGCTATCTCGTGTTAAGCGTCTTCTTCAGCTATTTCGTGTCGCTGGGAATGACAATTGCGCTGTTCAGGATGATTGATCCACAATTTGCTGGCATTGATTGGAAGGTTCCGATTTTCTTGTTCACAATTCTGGTAGCGGTCGGACAGGACTATAACATTTTTCTGATGTCCCGCATCCAGGAAGAACAAAAGACAAAAGGTCCCGTCAAGGGAATTGAAGCAGGAATGCTGGCAACGGGAAGCATCATTTCCAGCTGCGGTATTATCATGGCCGGTACATTCTTCTCGCTCGTGCTGGCAGGCCAACTGCGAGGCTCACAACAGTTAGGAACTGCGCTCACCCTCGGCGTATTGCTGGACACGTTCGTCATACGTCCGATTCTAGTCCCAGCCTGGTTGATCATGCTCAATACGAACCGTTTCGGAATTCGAATCGGAAACTGGCTCGGAGCGACAACGGCACCAACGCCGGGCAGAGATGGATTTCGCGGACTCACCGCAAGCTCCGACTAGTAGTCACGTGCTTTTGCTCTGGCTTTAATCAAGATACAAAAAAGCGGCCGAGTTGATGATCGTGTGGCAAAACGTCGATAAGGCCCGACGCGACGCTTCGGCCTTAGAGGCTTGCCCAGACGCTGTCAGTTGTTTGGTCCATTCTTCGGTCAGTTGTGCCAGCGATTGTGTTCCCACCGCCTGTTCTTCCGGTGAGGGGTTACGGCTGAGCCCAATTTGAAAGACGCGTCCGATCTGCTGAGTGGCGTCGTCACCGACTTCATGGTGGACTCGGGATGCGAATTGATTGGCCAGTTCTCGAACGGCCGAATCATTCAGAAGTTGTAGTGCCTGTGGGGCAACGAGAGATTCGGCGCGTTGCAGGCAGTTGGGGTTCATTGCGGGGAGATCAAAACTCTCCAACAGCGAAACGGGATGCTTTCGCAACTGTTGAATATAGATACTCCGCCGCTTGCTGGACAGGACCAGCCCGTCAGGCCGCACACTAACGGCGTCCGCCGGACCATATGCCGACGCATTCAATTGCCCGGAGACCAACAAGAGAGTATCTCGGACCAGTTCGGCTTCCATTCTTCGCAACGGCATGCGCGAGAGCAACCGGTTGTCCGGATCAAACTCGACTTGTTTCGGGTTCGAAACGAGTGACGATTGCCGGTAAACACTCGAAGTCAGCATCAGACGCTGCATGGCCTTGATACTCCAGCCTTCGCGAATGAATTCCAATGCCAACCAGTCAAGTAGCTCGGGGTGTGTTGGCTTGTCGCCGGTCTTGCCGAAATTGCCCAGGCTGCGCACGAGCCCCTGTCCAAAATGCAGCTTCCAGATGCGGTTGACCATGACTCGGGCAGTCAACGGTTGATCGGGGTGTGTCAGCCAGCGGGCGAACGCCAGACGACGGCCGGTCGATTTCGCACCGGGCCAGGGGGGCTTGATTTCAAACGGCGTCTTGGGATCACTCAGAACGGCCGGAACACCTGCCTGCACCAAGGCGCCTGAATTCTGGTAATCTCCTCGACGATAAATGTAAGTCGGCGATGGGTCTCCACGATCCCACATGGCCATGATTCGTGGTTCCGGAAGTCGCTGCCCGGCCAGTTCGTTCTGCCGCTTCATGGTCTCTGGAGTTTGTGGAACCACGGCTTTCAACGTGTCAATCTCTTGCTGAATCCGGGCGTTGTGCTGTTCCCATTGTTTTCGCTTCTCGGTACTCACGGCAGACAGGAATCGCTCGCCAAATCCGGCACTCAAGGCTCCGCCGTAAGAGTTCAATTCTGGCTTGAGCCAGTCGTGTTCGTCATACGCCCCTTTCAACAAGGCTACCAGCCGGTAGTAGTCACGCTGCGGAATCGGATCAAATTTGTGAGTGTGGCAGCGGGCGCATTTGAAGGTCAGCCCCATCACTCCTGAGCCCAGAACATCGAGCATATCCGCCGTGACTTCCAATCGATCCGGAACATAGCCGGTCAGATTGGCCCAGGTCGGGTCCGGAGACATTCGCAGGAAAGCAGTGGCGACCAGGTTGTCTTCAATCTGCTGGGTAATTTCAGGAGCATGTTCATAGTCCGCCAGCTCATCGCCAGCGATTTGCTCCTGCAGAAATCGATCGAACGGTTTATCCGCATTGAACGCGCGAATCACATAGTCCCGATAACGCCAGGCGAAATTCCGCGGCAGATGCTGTTCGCGCCGTCCTTCGCAGTCCGCATAGCCGGCAACATCGAGCCAATGTCGTCCCCAGCGTTCACCGTATCGCGGTGACGCGAGCAGTCGCTCAACCAGCCTCTCATAAGCATCGGGACTGGTGTCGGCAAGAAAGGTTTCAAGTTCTTCCGGTTCGGGCGGCAGTCCGGTCAAATCAAATGCAGCCCGGCGCAATAACGTGCCCCGGTCCGCTTCAGGCGCGAACGACAGCTGTTTCGATTCTAACTGCCGTAAGAGGAACGCGTCGATCGGATTTCGCACGAGATCGGTCGCTTGCACGACGGGGATGGCCGCGCGTTGGGGCCGCTGGAACGACCAGAACTGCCGATCCTCGTCCCGCACCAGCGGATCAGCCGCAGTTCCAGACACGTCGGGTTCATCAGCAATCTCCGGTGCTCCCAAGGCGATCCATTGTGTGAGTTTTTCAATCTCGCCAGCTTCCATCGGTTTGACAGAAACTTCGGTCAAGCGTTGCCGCGGCGGCATCTCTTCAGAGTGAATGCGTTTTAAAATCAAGCTTTGCTCGGGCTTCCCAGGAACGAACGCCGGCCCCGATTTCCCTCCCTTCAGCAACGCACTTCGATTACGCAGGTCGAGACCACCCTCCTGCTTTTGTCGTCCGTGGCACGCGGTGCAGCGAAGGAGCAGGATTGGCACAATGTCATGCTGCGAAATCTCAGGCTTGGCCGTGGAAGTCCCCTTGCCAAACAAGGCTCCCGCATCGATCCACTTGCGAATGAGTTCGACCTGTTCTTTGGTCAGAGGATCCTTTTTGTCGGGTGGCATCTCGCCTTCGTGAAGGACTTCGTAGAGTCGGCTTTCGCCCGATTTTCCCGGGACGAGAATTGCTCCCGATTCACTTCCTTTGCGAATCCCTTCTGGCGTGTGCAATCCGAGTTCGGCCTTTCGGACCTCGGCACCGTGACACTTCCAGCATTTGGATTTCAACAGCGGAAGGATGTCAGATTCAAATTGTGGGGACGGAGGATTTTCTTCCCCTGGACAGGTGGTCGCCCGGAAGCCTGCGAGCAGTGCCAAGACCGCCAGCCACACCGTCAGTCGCAAGCAATTCATGGATTGTCTCGATACAGATACTGAAATTGAATGTGTTCGGGAGCAAGTCTTCAGATTTCAGTTTTGGACTTTTGAACAACATGCCGCGTCAATCGGAGTGGCAGCGTTGGTAAAACTTCAAGGGAAGACCGCGAGCCCAAAACTGAGATTTGCAGACCTGCCCGCTGTCTTTGCCTGAGACCCCTATTCGTGACAGCACGCCGCTGTTTTCATGGTTCTTTCAGGGAGTCTTCGGCACTGGTGCCAGCAACCCGCGTCGCTTCAGCCACTCACCGCAACGGACGTTCCATGTCGTCACGGGGAATTCCGGAACCTCCCGCATTCCGTATCCGTGACCACCCACGTCATAAACATGGAGTTCACTCGGAACTCCCGCCTTTTTCAACGCCAGAAAGAGCAAAACGCTGTTTTCCACTCGCACGCCATCATCCTGTGCATGTGCGAAAAACATCGGCGGTGTTTCTTTCGAGACGATGATGTCAGGATGCACTTGACCGGTCTTGTCGTCGACAATCCCGCCCGGATAGATTAATGCCGCGAAGTCGGGCCGGCATCCCGATTTATCGATCTCATCCGCGGCCGGATAGGCTCGTTCTCCGTTCTTGATCGCCGCATGAGCGGCAGTCGCACCACCAGCCGAAAACCCCAATATTCCCACCCGATCGGTCGTCAATCCCCATTCAGCCGCCCGGCTTCGAGCGATGCTGATCGCACGTTGCGCATCCTGAACTGGAGCCAGCCAGACGGGGGTTCGGTCACGAGTGGGAACACGATATTTCACGACAATCCCCGTCACGCCGAGAGTATTGAGCCATTCCGCGACTTCGGTTCCCTCCAAATCCCAGGCCAGAATACTGAATCCGCCGCCGGGACAAATCACGATTGACGTTCCGTTGCGTTTGTCTTTGGGTGGCAGAAACACATGAGCTTGTGGAATGGCGACATTGCCGAGCTTAATAATGCGTCGGCCGGCAATCAGTCGATCCGTTGGTTTGGTGAAATCCTGCTCGGGACCGGCCTTGATCGCCTCGCCAGGAGGCGGACCCGGCCAGAGATTCAACACCACATCAGGTTCGCGGCCCTCCGCAGATTGAGCGAGCGTCAAAAAGAACCCGCAACTTAACAGGCTGCACGCGAGAGACACAAAACGGAGGCGGCTACGTTTGAGTTCCATCGGAATTCCCTGGAAAATATGGTCGAACATCAAAATTGTCTGCCAGACAATGCAGGCAGTAATCAATTGTGCAAATGAGGCGTCCGTTGAGTCGCTGCTTCCATGATGGCTTGTTCCGTGAATTGATCACGCGTGAATTCGCCTGTCAGTCGTCCCTCACATAAGACCAGAATCCGGTCGCACAGAATCAACAGTTCCGGCAGTTCGCTGGAAGTGACGATGGCTGCGATGCCGTCGCGACAGAGGTCGTGAATCAGGCGATAGATTTCGGCCTTGGCGCCAACATCCACTCCGCGCGTCGGATCGTCGAGGAGCAGCACGCTGGGTTCTGTTAACAACCAACGGCCGATAATTGTCTTTTGCTGGTTCCCACCGCTCAGACTGGTGATCGCCGAGTCCAGCCCTGCTGTTTTGACGCGCAGTTTCGCCACCGCTGCTTCACACTGGATGCGTTCCGTTTCGCCATTGACGAAAACTCCCCCCGCGGCCATTTCGCTCAGATGGCAGAGTGAGATATTTCGCCCTACCGAAAAGTGCGAAAAGAGTCCCAGGCGTTTGCGATCTTCTGTGACGAGCGCCAGTCCGGCGGCTTTGGCTTCGGCCGGATGTTGAAAGCGAACCAATTCACCGCGAAGCAGAATATCACCGGTGGGTGATTCCGGACTGCAGCCAAATAAGCATTCCAGAAGTTCCGTCCGGCCAGCTCCCATCAGACCGGCAATCCCCAGAACTTCGCCACGCCGCAATTGAAATGAGATATCCTGCAATCGCCATTGCCGCGCATGACCGCTCCAGGGCAGCGACAGTCCGCGCGTTTCCAGCACAACGTCACCAATCTGGCGTTTTGCTCCCAACTCGATGGATTCGATCTCACGCCCGACCATTAAGTGGGCAATTTGTTTGGCTGTCGTGTTCGATTTGTCGAGAGTTCGGACAAACTGTCCATCGCGCAAGACGGTAATCCGATCCGCGAGGCGGAAGACTTCTTCCATCTTGTGCGAGATATAGAGGATCGTTACCCCACGTTCGCGGAGTTTGGCGAGAACTCGATACAGCCGCGCGACTTCGGATTCAGTCAGGGCGCTCGTCGGTTCGTCCATGATCAGGATCTCTGTCTCGAGCGACAATGCTTTGGCGATTTCCACCAGTTGCTGATCGCCGACTCGCAGTGTTCCGACCAGCGTCTGAGGAGGGATCTGGCATTCCAACTGCTCCAGCAGGATGGCAGTCGCGCGCTCCATTTCACGATCGTCGAGAAAACCAAACCGTGTCCGTTTTTCCCGGCCCAGAAAAACGTTTGCGGCTGCTGACAGGCCTTCGACGAGATTTAGCTCCTGATGGATCATGCTGATGCCGGCTGCTTCAGCAGCTCGGGTATCGGCGAAACGAATGGCCTGGCCACGCAGAACAAGCTCTCCTTCGAAGTCTGGCTGGACTCCGGAAAGGATCTTCATCAAGGTGCTTTTGCCGGCTCCGTTTTCACCCATCACGGCGTGACATTCACCGCGAGTCACGTCAAACGACATATCCTGTAGCGCGACGACACCCGGAAATCGCTTGGAAATATGACGAATAGAAATCAACGGTTCGGTCACGACTGGCCTCCGTCGGCAGCCTCGTGAATCTTCAGTCGCAATCGCACGATCCGACGTTTATGCGCCTCAAGCACCGTAATGTGAACATTTCCAATTTCGAATTGTTCGCCCGTGACTGGAATGCGCCCCAGGTGGGAAAAAATCAGGCCCCCTAACGTATCGACATGCCCATCTGACGGAAGCTCAATGTTGAGTCGCTCGTTCACATCATCGATATGTGCCTTGGCCGAGATATCTGTTGCCCCCGGTACTACGTCCCTGAAAGGCTGACCATCGTCCGCGGCATCAAATTCATCAACAATTTCGCCGACCAGTTCTTCGAGGATGTCTTCCATCGTGACCAGTCCCGCGACACCACCGTACTCGTCGAGAACAATAGCGAGGTGAGCCCGCTCCTGCTTGAATGATTCCAGCAGCTTCTGAACACCCATTGTTTTGGGAACATAGAACGGCTCGCGAGCGATGTCCGCCAGGCTGACGGCCTTGCCCATGCTGCCGTCGAGATAACGCAACAAGTCTTTGGCGTGCAATATTCCTTTGACGTCGTCATTGGAAGCGCCGATTACCGGGACTCGAGAATGCCCTTCTTCCAGCAAGAGCTGGCGAGCGTCCAGCAGAGATGCATCCTGATTGATGCAAACCATTTCGGTTCGTGGCGTCATAATGTCGGCCACATCGACTTCGCTGAAATCGATCACGCGGCGAATCATCGTGCGGGCTTCCGCTTCAATCACTCCGTCACGATGGCCCTCTTCCGTCACAGAGCGAAGTTCATCGGCAAGTGTTTCCGCCTCGTTTTCCTGTTGATAGGGGACACCACTTACACCGTGCAACAACTTATCCAGCTGATTCGCAAACAGTTCCGCAGGGATGGCCAGGACGGAAACGCAACTCAAGACGGGCCAGGAATTCGCAAGCAGCCGTTCGCCCGAGACGCGCGACCAAGCCCACGCGGCGGCGTATGTAAAGAGAAAGCCGGCCAGACACCAAACCCCGCGCAATAAGAACGTGGAAATTCGGACGACATAAAAGGTCTGGCCATCCTCGCTGGTGTTAACCCCGCCCGCGTCATGCCCCAAAGCCGTCCAGAAGCCGACAAACGCCAAAGGCCCCAACACCGACATCAGGTATTCAAGTCGCAGTTGCACCTGATCATGGCGAGCGAGGATGTCGTGCAGTCGCGGCTCACGCTGCTTACAGACATGCTCCAACCGCGAACGTGACAGACCACGAAGCGTCCAGCACGCCATCGAGACGAACAGGAAGCCCAACAGAGATCCCGAGCCCAGCAAAATCGCCAACCAGCCGTTCACGAGGCTTCCTCCGCGGCAACGGTGGCCGGAAAGTCCGCATAATGAGGGACCAGATTCCAATGTTGCAAGATGGCACGTTCTCGAAGACGCATGACGGTTTGTTCCTCCGCGGAGAGATCATCATACCCGCAGAGATGCAACAATCCATGCACCAAGTACAGACAAAGCTCGTCCTGACCATTCCAATGGTACTGGGCAGCCATGTCGCACGCCATCTCGGCGCTGACGATGACTTCTCCAGAAATTGTTTTCCCCACACCACGAGGTATCTTCTGGTCAGACTCCTCAGCGGTGGCGTTTTCGGGTTGGCAGTCCAGCAGAAAACTGAGCACATCAGTGGGATAATCGTGCTGCAAATGACGTCGATTGAGTCGCCAGATCGTCGGATTGTCGACGACCGCAACACTGATCTCGGCAGCCAGAACTTGTTCCTGTGTCAAGACATAGGACACAATCTGTTTCAGATTGGCATCAGCAATCAGCAATCGCTGTTGTTCATTGTTGATTTGTATGTCGTACATGCTAAATCGTGAGCAAAGATGAGGAGCGATACCAATGCAAAAGCCGCCCAAGTGCACGAAGTCACCGGGGCGGCGAATTTTCAATTATACCATGCAGGGCTAAGAATGAGACGTATGATCGCGGGGGTCAGTATTGAAAAAGACTCATTCGTGGTCGCGAACTGTATAAATACCCGGCCAGACTGAAACAGGCCGAACGCAGACAATCCTCAATTTACTCCGCCGTGTCAACCATTGCTGTCAAGAAAATCGTGAGGCGGTTCCGCTCCTGAAACTGCCCGGTGAAACTATTTGCTCGTTTTGGCCTGTGATGTCGCGGTCGATTTGCTGACCGGAACTGCCTTCTTCACTTCAGTCTTCTCACGTTCGGCCGCTTTCTTCTTGGCGGAAGCCAGTAACTCGTCAGCAGCCTTCAATTGAGCCATCGTAAACACGGCTTCTTTCGAATTCTCATCCCCAGGGCTTCGCAGTTTGGTCAAATTCGCCAATTCCTCCACACTCAGTTTGTCAGTCAGATGCCAAACCGCCGCTTGAGCGACGGAATAGTCCATTTGCCCGGTTCCGTAGATTTTCAAAGTCTCTTGTACCACCTTATCGTCGGTGTACTTCTCAACGGGAACCATCAGATATGTCATCCGAGGCATTGGATCGGGCTTGCCGTAGTTCAAACAGACGGCCTGGTAAGGAACTTGAGCCACTTGATGGGGGGGAATTGAGAAAAATCCCTGAACGCCATTATTGCCGATGCCGTTTTGGCCATTCTGACCATTAAAACCACCGTTGAGTCCGCCGTTCAAGCCCTGCTGGCCGGCGCCAAATCCGCCGCCTTGTGCTTGCCCTCCCCCTCCCTGCATGCCACCCGTCAAACCCCCATTACCCGATCCGCCGTTCAAGCCGCCGCCGTTCAACCCAAATCCATTGCCATTGAATCCGTTCAGTTGTTTAAGCACATGGATGCCAACAAATGCCGGGGGCAGTATGACAGTCAAAGGTTTCGCGGTTTTGTTCTCAATGAAAACATTTCCGCCGGTAATGTCGTCCGGTACCATCCTGGTCGAAAACGCACCACTTTCGACTCCAGCGAAGAGCTCCAGTTTATCCGCCGCGGGATCGAGGCCCAGGTTCCGCAAGGGAGCCTTGCCCGCACCCGAAAATTGAGTGACCACGACCATGGCCACGCAAGCTGAAATTAATCCAGCCCGTCGAAGCACCGCAGCCCGCATCAAATTCGATAACATCGTAGCGCCCTCTTTCTGCCTTATGTTTGTGCCAGGTAGAACCGCAACTCCAATCCGACAGAAATATAAGTTACCAATGAACGGGCCGCTTACACAGGTATTTCTTCAATCCATCGATTTTGTAATTTGTGGCACACGTTCACTTGGGCGCGGATCCGGTCGGCAAAGCCGCCCGCAGCGCAGAATTCTGAATGCGATAAAGATGTGTTTTTGATCTGAGAATCAGCGAATCTCCAGCCACTGCGGGTGATGCGATGAATCCATCGTTCAGTTTGTTCTCGGCGACAAGTTCCAGCTCGCGCGTCGCTTTGAAAACCGGGATCTCTCCGGTCTGAGAAAAACAGTAAATCAATCCGTTTGCATAGAGCGGTGATGACCAGTACTCGCCGGGAAGCCGCTTCGACCAGATCACTTTCGCAGTCAGAGCATCCATGCAAGTCGCCACTCCGCCGTCATTCATCATGAACAGCAAGTCGCCAATCAGTAACTCGGATGGCCGTTTGGGGATAGCCTTATTGGTTTTCCAGACAATTTTGTCAGTAATTTCTCCCGAGCCGGTTGGCCGAACGGCGATCAGCGGATTGGGGCCGTCAGCCGAATTGATATAAACCAGTCCATTGCCATACAAAGGCCTGCCGGCCGCATTCATGCCGCCATGCCGGACCATCCAGATGGGATCACCCGTTTTCGGATTATAGGCAATCGTTGCCGCCGCGAAGGGACTGATGAGCATCTCGCGGCCATCGACAGTGATCAGTGTTGGAGTGGAATAGGACTTCTTCGCATCCCCGTCCGTCGTTCCAAAATCGATGTTGCGATCCTTCTTCCAGACGGTCTCGCCGGTCAGCTTGTTCAACGCGACGAGATATTGTTGATCAAATCCATCCATCGTCAGGTAGAGCAGATTACCGTACACGGCCACTGACGAACCAGGACCCCGAAAATGGTTGCACGGCAGATCACGGCGTTCCCAGATCTTCTTTCCAGTCTGCGTATTGAGACACGCGGTACCATAAGCTCCAAAATGAATGTAGACTCGGCCTTCTTCAATATACGGCGTCGGTGACCCATAACCATTCGTGGCATGTGTGAACTGAGGCGTGTCGACCTCAAATAGTACGAGATCGTGGATCACCTTTCCGCTATC
>JAQGHT010000434.1 GCA_028291565.1 Planctomycetaceae bacterium
ATCAATCCGAAAAATCGAACCACCGCATCAAAAAGCGACAGAGCCAAATCGCCAAATCGAAACACCATACAGAAGCGATGCAGAATCGTACACAGTGGCCGCAGAACCTGCGCGTGACGAGATCGAATCCTGGCCGGAATCAGAATCGGAGTCAGCTCCGATCAACCTGGATGATGAGTCCGAAAACGAAATCATGAGACCTGCAGCATCCGCGACGTCGCGAACTGCAGCTCCCCCGCAGCGAGATCCAACACCTGAAGAAGTCCAACGCGCGAAACAAGCCTGGCTGGCCTGGCAAGCGCAACAGCAGGGACAAACCGCGCAACCAGCCGATTCATTTCGACCAGTACAAACTGGAACTGACTCTGTTCAAGCCAACGATTCGATGTTTGCCCCTTCGCGATTGGGCCTGACGGTATTCGTGGCGTGCGGGGTTTTGGCGGCCGCAGCGGCGATCGGATACGTCATTTACCGAGAGTTTAGCGCACCGCAGTCGGAAACGGTAACGTCCAATGAGGATCAGAAATCTGATGGTTTGAAGCCTGATGGTGAAGCACCTGCGGAAGTCGAAGCGTCGCCGACAACTGAGTGAAGCCATCAGAGCAGTCGTCGATTGTGTTCTTGTCGTGCGATTAGAGCCTTGCTGGTGGGTGTCACTCTACGCCGTTAACTCTTTTCAATGACCGACCAAATGCGGATTTAGCCACAGATTCACACAGATGAAACACAGATTTTTCAATAGGTAGGGAACCAAAGTGAGTAGGAGAATTGATTTGATTTAAATCATTTAACGTCCCAAGCAATGGTGCAGCCAATCCCAGATTGATCGTTCTGTACCGGAAGTTGGTTAACGGGACGGAGCGTGTGACGGACAGGAATGTCCATCCTACTTCACTGAGATCTTGTCTGAAAATCTGTGTTTCATCTGTGTGAATCTGTGGCTAAAACTTCCTTTTCCGCTGATGTTGCAAAAGGGTTAACGGCGTCGGGTGTCACTGTTTGCGACGGGATCGGTGCAAAGGGGACTTCTTTGTCGCTGAAATCGTGAGATTTCGGGCGATTCAAGCCGCTCCCACCCGAATTCTCACGAACTCAACTCAAAGTGCGTCGCCAGGGAAATGCACTCTCAGGACGGCGATTTGAAATTTTTCCGCACATTACGGCAGTTTCGGTGATTGTTTTTCGCGACCAGAGCCTTTTATACTCCTGACGACCTCGAATGAGACACGGGCTGAAACATGTCCCGGCGTCTCTAACTCACCTAAACCATTGATCTACACAAGGTAACAAAGTTCATCAATCCAGGATCGGCCGAGAGCGCATGACTCGGACATTCAGTCAATTTGTTTTCATAGAGGTGGTATGTCAGACTTTGATCCCTACCACAGATGGCTTGGCATTCCGCCGAAAGACCAGCCGCCGAATCACTATCGATTGTTGGGTTTGGATTTGTTCGAGGCGGATCTGGACGTAATCGAAGCTGCGGCCGAACAGCGCATGTTGTTCGTCAATCAGTGTGCCACGGGACCACATATTCAGCATTCTCAACGGCTGCTCAATGAACTTTCGGCCGCCCGGATTTGTCTGCTCAACGCGAAGCGCAAAGACGCGTATGATGCAGACCTGAAATTACGGTTGAACACGCCGACTCCGCCTGTGAAGACGGACGGTAAATCGCCCGCCAATCCGACACCAGCGATCGAAAAACGGACTACGGAGCCGAACGCATCGCGGCCCACGAAGCCTGTCGCCGTTCCGCCTCAGCCGTTGGCCATTCAAGTGACGCCCCCTATTCCCACATCGCTCTCTAAAGGCCGAGGAAAGGGTTTTTCGCCGCAACCCTGGCAGATAGCGGTCGCGACCTGTTCGCTGGTGGTTTGTCTTGGATTGGGTATCTGGATTTTATGGCCGCAAGGCAAGGCAAAGGCCGTCGCTCGAAACGAGAAGAAAAAAGCCCTATCTGAAGATGATACAGAAACTTCCGAGAAATCGGCTCAAGTAAAGGCTGAGACAGATAAAAGTGACGCCCCCAAAGTCACTGACGACAAAGCGATTGATGTCAAAGGATCTTCCGCGAAGGTTGCTCAGTTACAGGAACCTGTGATAAAGGAACCTGAAGCAGAGACCAAGAAGAAGCTCGATTCCGAGCCGAAACCAATGAAAGAGCCGGAATCCGCCACGATGGAGGATCCAGAGCCTCCGGAACCTAACGACGGAAGCCCCAGACGTTTTGATGCCACCGAGGAACGGCCTGCCAGTGCTGCTCAGCTGGCCCAGGAACAATGGGCAAAACATTTAAAAACGGATGTCGTGATCAAGAACAAAGATTTGATACAGGAATTTGTCTTGATTCCGCCGGGCAAGTTCAAGATCGGCGAAACGGATAAGAAACTCATCACGCTGACAAAACCATTCTGGGTTAGCAGAACCGAAATTACCCAACTGCAATGGGAAAAGGTGATGAAGACTGCTCCGTGGGCAAAAAAGAACCCCCCAGTCAAAGAAGACCCGGATTATGCGGCAACATACATCAGCTGGAAGGATGCGCGAGAATTCTGTCAAATGCTTTCCGCCCGGGATGGATTCAGGTACCGGTTGCTGACGGAAGCGGAATGGGAATATGCGTGCCGAGCTGGCACACAGACAGCGTTTAGTTATGGCGATGATGAATCCAAACTCGGCCAGTACGGTCGATATCAAGAAAGCATCGGCCCCAAAGACGAACGAAGCTGGCTTGCAGTCCGGAAATTCAAGCCGAATCCGTTTGGACTGTTTGATATGCATGGAAACACCTGGGAATGGTGTCAAGATCGTCACACCACTGAACTACCTAGCGGAACTAATCCGCTCGTGACGTCTTCCAGCGGCCCGGATATGGTGGTTCGCGGCGGTGGTTGGAAGGATGCCGCTGACTCATGCACTTCTGACACTCGCAGCGGTGTTGATTGCAAAACCAAGAACACTTACATCGGGTTTCGCATCATGCGGGAAGTCGAGAAACCTGAATTCGCCGGAGCACCGCAAAAACTCAGTGGCCCCTCCCTTGCCGTTTTTGACGCAACTGTAGAACGTTCCTCGGAAGACGCTCACGCGGCCCAAAAGGAGTTGGCGGACCGACTCAAGACGGAAGTCGACGAGATTAACAGTATCGACATGACCCTGGTACTGCTTCCACCGGGTAAGTTCAAGATGAGTGGTGGCACTACCGCCGCGACTCCGATCGAGGTCACATTAACTCGCCCGATTCGGGTGAGCGCTACGGAAGTTACGCAAAATCAATGGTGGAATGTCATGCAGACGATGCCCTGGAGTAAAGACGGTGTCCAGAACGGCAACGACTCTGTCGCCACTTTTGTCAGTTGGGAGGACGCACAAGAGTTCTGCAGAGAACTCAGCGTGATCGAAGGTGCGAGATATCGCCTGTTGACGGAAGCCGAATGGGAATATGCCTGCCGGGCTGGCACGTTGACACAGTTTAGCTTTGGTGAAGATGAAGCTCAGTTAAAGGATCACGCGTGGTTCTTAGGCAACACTCCGAGTCCAAAAGAAAAGGATGCGTATATTCCTCGAGTGGGACTCAAGCAGCCCAATCCCTTCAATCTCTTTGATATGCATGGAAACGTGGCAGAATGGTGCGAGGATTTTTACAACGTCAAACTGCCCGGCGGTGAAAATCCAATACAACCAAAATTGAGCAATAACCGAGTTTCCCGTGGCGGTTCCTGGCGTTCCGAGACTGCTTCCTGTTCGTCCGCGTTCCGTGGTCAAAACTCGCCCAAAGTACGGCTCAACAGCCTGGGATTCCGCGTCGCCCGCGAGATCCTGGAGAAATAGGCGAATCCCATGATTCCCCAACACCTGTCGATTTGAACTCATTGTTGACTTTGTGCCAATTTCCCCAGATTTGATTCGCCGGCCAGCGCAGACGTGTGGCCGCGTCATGATTGTCACGGTGTCTTATGAAAATGTTGCCACTCGCGGGACTGATCGCCGCGCAACCGTTGCGTAAGACCGCGACGTGCCCAAATTGCTGGCACGAATTCGCGCCCGAATCGGTGCTTTGGATTTCTGTGCATCCCAAACTGACTGG
>JAQGHT010000281.1 GCA_028291565.1 Planctomycetaceae bacterium
AACTCAATTTACAACCGGACGCCGGCCCATACCAGCTCATCAAATCAGCCAGAACGCGTCAACGTCTGGTTTGGGCGTGATATCTGCCTTTTGTCTGGGGTGCCATTTCTCCCATTCTTCGTCTTTCCAGATTCTCAAATTCATTTTATACTCCGCGACCTCAGCTCACTGGCTACCAATGGATTGAATCAAGCTCGAAACGGAGCGGGAAAGGAATTCCCATGCGAACAATTGCAGTCATGAATCAAAAGGGAGGCGTTGGCAAGACGACCACCAGCGTGAATCTCGCGGCCGCGTTGTCCAAAATGGGGAAACGTGTCTGTGTCATCGATCTGGATCCGCAGGCCCATGCCTCATTACATCTTGGCGTGGAAATCCTGGGGAATGAGGCCACGGTTTACCACGTTTTTACCGGCGAAAAGAAACTCGCCGATTCACGTCGCCTGGTTGCTCCCAATCTCTGGCTGACTCCGTCAAGTCTCGATCTGGCCGGTGTTGAACTGGAACTGGTAGATTCAGTCGGACGCGAATTGCTCTTGCGAGATGCCATCAACGAGATGGTCACGACGCATCCTTTCGACTACATCATTATGGATTGTCCGCCTTCTCTGGGTGTACTCACCATCAATGCGCTGACTGCCGCCGGAGAAGTCTTCATCCCATTGCAGCCCCATTTTCTGGCGTTACACGGCTTGTCCAAGTTGTTCGAGACCACTGCGCTGGTCAACCGTCGTTTAAATCGCAACTTGCGGGTCAGCGGTATTGTCCTTTGCCTGTATGAGACCGGAACGCGATTGGCTGAAGACGTGGCGCAAGATCTGACACTATTCCTGCGTCAGAGCGACCCCGAAGCTCCCTGGTCCAACGCCAAGATTTTCCAGAGTCGGATTCGTCGGAACATCAAGTTGGCCGAAGCCCCCAGCTTTGGGCAATCGATTTTTGACTATTCTTCCAAATGCCCTGGCGCCACAGATTATGGTTTGCTGGCTGAAGAAGTCGAAGGAATCCGACAAACGCCCCAAATGCCGCTATCGAAAGCAGGGTAGGCTGGCAACCAGCGTTGGGCAGAAGCGCCCGTACTCGATGGCGCTTGATTTTCAGAAACAGCTCGCGAAAAGAGCCCGGTCCATTGACCGGGCTCTTTTCATTTCGTTGACGATGTCGCTACGATCAATTTTCTTTCCACGGGTCAGCTCACGGCGAACCGGCATGTCGCTGCGTCATTTGAGGAACGACTCGCCCGATTACGAACTCCGTCGACTGAGGATCTCGCGACTTGCATGCGCCGCTATTCCACCGAATTGAATACCAATCCGCTGAGCAGTTTCGGATAGAAATAGGTGCTCTTCGGCGGCATCTTTTCCAGGTGTGAGGCGATTTCTTCAACATGCTCGATCTGAGCTGGGGGGACCAGGCACGCCAGTTGGCAGCTCTTTGCGGATTGGGCCGCGAGAACCTCGTCGAGCAGGTGCACGTAGGTAAATTTGGGCTGGGCATTCGGAACGGATTTGAAGATCAGGTGCTCCAGCGCCAGTTTGTGAAGCAAACTGACTCCCAGTCCATGCCATTCAGGGCTTTGATCGGGAGCTAATTGCGCCATGGGACTGGCGTCCGTGACCCGCGCGAAAAACCATGTGTCGTCGGCAGTTGTGCTGAAGCCCAGGACGTCTTGTCCGCCGTCTGCATCGATTAAATCCCACGTTTCCTTTGCGGCCGCGGGGCCTGTGCCGATTCGCTCTAGTTCGAAATTGGGTTTCAATGCAGCTTCGATCTGATCGGCCGTAAGATTCGGCAGACCCGAAATCAGGCGGTGTGTCGGCAAAATGGCCAACCCCGGATCACTCATACTGACGAACATCATCATTACGAAATTCGGCGCCGAATCCGGCCCCGATAGTTGTCCAGACGCAGCCAACTCGTTGCGGTAGTTATTCGCCGTTTCGTACCGGTGATGTCCATCCGCGATGAAGATGTTTTTGTCTTGCATGCGATCTCTGACCGCTTGAATGACCGCATGGTCATGAACCGGCCACAGCTTGTGGATCACCCCCAGATGATCGGTCGCAACGAGCGGCGGGACACCCACGATGGCTTTATCGAGAGGTTCCATCACCAGGTTCTGGTCATCAGGAAACAGGCCGAAAATTGGCGACAAGTTTGTTTTCGTCGCCTTGATCAGATGCAACCGGTCGGCCTTCGGACCTGAAAGAGTCTGCTCATGGGGAAAAACGCAGCCTTCGCCAAATGGCTCGACCCGTATTCGACCGAGAAATCCTGTTCGAATGTAGCTTCGGCCTTCCCAGTTGAATTCCTGATGATAGGCATACAGACAATCTTCCCGGTCTCGGATCAGAACTCCATCAGTCTGCCATTGCCGCAGGTAATTCGCAGCCCGCAGGTACTTGGCGTCTGGACCTTCTCCCGGTTCTTCCCGTGTCAATTCCAGCCGGATGACATTACAGGGATGCTTTTTATAGAGGTCCTCTTGCCCGGCCACGCTGATCACGTCGTAAGGCGGCGCCGTAACATCTGATAGGTCACCAACTTGAGAAAGATCGTAGCGCCAGCCACGGAATGGAAGAATTTCGGCCATGTGTGTATTTCGATAGCGTTTGAAAGGAAAAACGGACAAACCAAATATCGGTTGTCGGTCATCGGTCTCTGATCGGGAACCCTCCCGATCAGACCGAGCAATATAACGGAGTTATAGGCATCCGCGAGGGATTCTTCAAATGCGTCAGTTTCGCGGTGCTGGTTCGAGGTGTTTGACCCAGAATTCTTGCGGGTGCTCACCAGATCGAAATCCTTCGGAAAGATAAAGTTCCCGGGCAGGTTCGTTATCGATGCGAACCTCGAGTGTGACTCGGCAGCAACCGGTCTGAAGAGCGTGAGTTACCACGGCTTGCAACAACTGTCGTCCGATCCCTTTGCCACGAAAATCAGGATGCACAGCCAAGTCATGGAGATTGATCACTGGTGCTGCTTTCCAGGTCGAAAACGTGCGAAAGGCAATCGCCAAACCAGCGGGCTTTCTGTCTTCCCAAGCCAAAAGCACCAGTCGTCCCGGCAACGATTTCAGACCAGGAATTACACGCTCCAAGACGTCATCGTCCAGAGCAACCCCACCTCCGAGCGGATCGGCAGCATAAGTTTGCAAGAGCAACCGCACCGCGTCGGCGTGTTCTGTGCAATCGAGATCGGCTTCTTGAATCGTGAATTTCGTGGTCATGATTGAAAACTGACGCGCATCAACCAATTGTGTTCGGGAGTCTCGCCCCTCCGATGCACTCACATCAGGTCAATGCGCACTTGACTACAACTGCATTTTCCAGCCTGCGGGCAACGTTGAGTCCTTCGGGATCACCACGATTCCGTCGCAGATCATGCCTTCTGGCGTCTCGGGGCTGTCTTGGATTTTTGAAGGGTTGATGATATGCGATCCAGCGCCCACGCGGCAATTCTTATCCACGATGGCACCGTCAATCGTCACGTTGTCACCAATTCCTACTGTCGGACGTCGCGCGGCTTTATCCGCCGCAATGTCCGACGCCGTCTGGTAATAATCCGCCCCCATAATGATTGAATTGCGGATGGTCACGTTTTTCCCGATGCGACAGCGCAGGCCGATGACGCTATTTTCAATCACGCTTCCCTCGCCAATCGATCCGCCGTCGGCGATCAAACTGTGTTTGACAGACGCTCCGTCAATCAAGGTGGGACTCAGGAAACGCGGTCGCGAATAGATGGGCGCGTCGGCCGAGACGAGTTGGAACGCGGGATTCGGTTTGCAAAGATCCAAGTTGGCATCAAAAAATGCCTTAATTGTGCCAATGTCTTCCCAGTAACCGTCAAACAAATGGACCTGAACCTTGCGAGTCCGCAGCGCGGCGGGAAAGATCTCTTTGCCGAAGTCTTGATAGTCAGTCTTTGTCAGCACATCAACCAGAGTATCTCGCTTGAAAACATAAATCCCCATGCTGGCCAGGCAGTTGCGACCACGGCTGTCGATGCCGAAACTGTCAATCCAGGCGGGGTCCGTTCGTACGAGCTTCAATTCTTCTTCGGTTTGCGGTTTTTCCAGGAACCCTTCAACTCGACCTGATTTATCGCACCGCATAATGCCAAACCCGCTCGCTTGATCGGGTGTGACTGGCACGGCTGAAATCGTAACATCTGCACCAGACGAGCGATGCGTCGCCAGCATCTCGGTATAGTTCTGACGATAGAGCTGGTCGCCGGAGAGAATCAAAACGTTATCGATACCCGGTTGTTGAATCACCTGCAGGTTCTTACGGACGGCATCCGCGGTCCCCTCGTACCAATCAGTCCCGGCAAACGTCTGTTGAGCCGCCAGGATTTCAACGAAACCTCGATGAAATGAATCAAAATTGTAGGTATCGCGAATATGACGATGCAAGCTGACGGAATTGAATTGCGTCAGCAGGTAGATTCGGTTCAGCCCGCTATTGAGGCAGTTGGAGATCGGGATATCGATCAAGCGGTATTTACCGGCAAGTGGTACTGCTGGCTTGGAACGGAATTTGGTCAAAGGGTACAATCGAGTACCCTTTCCACCGCCGAGAACCAACGTGATCACATTCCGCATCGGACCCTCCTGGGGGTTTTCTTCGCAAAGGAGACACTGACAGCCTGCTGGCTCTAGACGGCGCAGTCAGTCACGAGTCACCCTGCGAAGCTTTGTCGAGTTGAGGCTTGCTGACAGAGCTTATTTACGGAGACGGCTTCAAGGCCACGTTTCGTCAACATTCTAACGCTAGACACTGCAGGTTGCACCCCTGTTCGGAGTTCTGAGACATCCAGAGCCAAGACCAAACGGTGCAATCGTCACGACCGGGCTTTCGCGTGACCGAAACAGTTACTGCTTTGTATGATGCGATTTTTGGTCCAAATCACCCCAATCTGGCCTTCATCCTGGTCGGAGATTTTGAGCGAAGGAAGAACACCATGAGCTTTATCGAAACCTGTCTTTCTCAGTGGGATATGAACCGATCTCGAACATTGGCCAAGCTGGAAGAGATTGCCAAGCTGCCGGATCCAGAATCCATTTTGGGTTGGCGCCCTGGTCCGGGCCGGGCGCATCTGGCCTGGCAGTTCTTGCATATCGGCATCACTGAGGAATTGTTTGCGACAGAACGGCTGGTTGGTACTGTCCCCTCGTTTGCGGATTTGGTCCCGCGTTTTCGCGGTGGCAGCACGCCTGACGACAATATCCCCAGCCTCGACCGAATTCGTGACGTGCTGGATGCCAGCAGAACTCATTTGCGGCAGACCGTCAGTGCGCTCCAGGAAAGCGAGTTGACTGTCATTCCACCAGCCATGAAGGAGCGTGGACTGAATATCGGTCAAATCCTGCAGCTTCTTGCCTGGCACGAAGCGCACCATCAGGGACAGGCTCATATCACCCTGAATCTCTGGAAGGTGCGGTCGTAACGCGCTCTCGCTGTTTGTCGCGTTGTCGCTGGATTCGTGAGAATTCAGGCATTTCAGGACATTCACCCAAAGTCTTACGACTTCAGCTACGACGCACCCACACGCTTATCCCGCTTCAGTCAGTTCACTTGATCTGACTTCGATTGGTGATAGACATGATCCAAGGGGAAGGTCAGGAACCAGTTCTGCTTCAGATATCCTGCCGTCAAATTATCGCGTGCTCCGTCGTCGATGGTGTCGATTCCCGGACGGAGTTTGACGTTCCCATTCAGGCCGCCGCCGTTTTCCAAATGGCTGATTCGCGTTTGAAAATCGGCATCCGTGATCCATTCCTGTTGGATCGCCTGTAATTCTGTCAAATTACCATCGTGGCTGGTTGTCCCGCCAACCAGGATGTCACGTTCAAATTTTCCGTAGATCGTGTCCTGGCCCAATCCGCCGATCACGATATCTCGGCCGCTGCCGGCGTGCATGGTATCGTCACCGGCGCCTCCGTCGGAAATGTCATAGCCACGGCTACCGTTGATCTTGTCGTTTCCATTTCCTCCGTTGATATAATCATTTCCACCGCCCCCCTTAATCAGGTCAATTCCGTCCTCACCGTAAAGTTGGACTGGCAACAAGATTGAACGATCAACTCGGATTTTGTCGTTTCCAGGGCAACCGTAAACTTCGATTCTGACGGTGGGACTGAACTTGCCAACGCTGTGACCGTTAAACAGGACTTTGACGGCGGAACTTGAAACGCGAGAAATCGTGATAATGTCATTCTGGCTGGTACCACCCAGGTACAGGACGCCATCCAGCAACAAAGTCCGGACGACACTGACCGGTGCGGTTGCCGTGATGCCGGGTGTCGCACTCCCGATCGGCGTGGCGGTGACTCGCACCTGGTATAGACCCGGATCATTGAATTCGTGTGTCACTTTGGTGCCACTTGGACCGATCACGGTTTGATCGACGACCCCGTCGCCGTTCCAATCAATGCTGAACGTGAAATTCGGATTTCCATTGGCATTGTTGGGATCGACGGCGGAGAGTACGACATCGGTCGGCTTGCCACTTACGGTGACTGGCGCGACGGTAATGACGCCTGTGGTCGGTCCATTAACCTGGATCGTGGTTGATGCGGCATTGGCGCCCGATGTCCCCAGATCGTCATCGGTGACCACCAGACTTACGGCAAATGTTCCAGCCGATGTCGGAGTAAAACTGAATCCCGCGGAATTGCCTGTCGCATAAACAGCTCCATTGCGAGTCACAGTCCAGGCGTACGTGAACGTATCCTTCGTGCCAACGTCAGTGACGGTACTGGTCAATGAAATTGGGACATTCAGGGAACCCGTGGCTGGTGCTCCAACGATTGTTGCGACGGGATTCACATTATTCACTGTGACGGATATCGTCTTGGCGGACGAAAGACCGCCCGCGTCAAGAATCGTCGCGGTGATGATATTGATGTCGGATGGGGTTCCTGTCGGATTGTCGTCCAGGTATTGATGCGCCACACTGAATGTGCCGCCGGAAACTGAAATCGTCTGCGTTGGCGTGCCGTCGCCCCAGTTAATGGCCAGGTTATGATTTCCAAGATCGCCCGGGTCAGCGTAGCTTCCACTCAACGTCACGCTGCCGTTTTCGTTAATACTGGAGGCCGACAACGTTGGAGTTCCAGAGAATGTCGGAGCCACATTCAACACGAGAATCAGGGCGCTTCCATTTGCCCCGCCCGGACCGTTTTGCGGAATATCATCATCCCGCAACCGGATTTGAACCAGGTTTCCGTTCGCGGAACTTGCAGAAACATAAACATGCGGGATATTGAACGTCCCGCCGGAGACGTTTACGGTTTGCAACGGCGTTCCATCGCCCCAGTTGATATCAACCAACTGAGTATCCTGGGTTCCCGCATCCGTGTAGCTACCGACCAGCATCGCGGAACCACCGGCATTGATCACCGGCGTCAGGCTCAGGCCGGTCAAGACGGGTGACTGATTGACGATCGTAATTTGAGTCGACGTCGTGGCGGTCGCGCCATGACTGTCAGTTAATGTCAGTGAAATGGTATTCACATCAGACGGAGTACCTGTCGGGTTGTCATCCAGATAGGTATGAGACAATGTGAACGCGCCACCCACGACATTCACCATTTGTGTTGGGGAACCGTCGCCCCAATTTACCTGGAGTG
>JAQGHT010000438.1 GCA_028291565.1 Planctomycetaceae bacterium
TCTGAGCTGGATCGATGCGCCAACCTGGACCGTTTATCGATCGCTGTTTGGGTTTCGCCTTGCGCTGCTAGCGGCAGTGCTGGGTGGCGCGCGGATCCTGTATCAGACTCTGGAAGGATTGCTGGACGGCCGGGTTGGAGCCGACCTGGCGTTGACCTTGGCTTGCCTGGCCGCGATTGTGCTGGGTGAGCCTTCCGTTGCCGCGCTCGTCGTGTTCATCGCGTTGTGCGGTGAAAGCCTGGAAGGCTACATCGGCAGCCGGGCGACGAACGCGATTCTCAGCCTGTTCGCATTGCGTCCCAAAACTGCACGCGTAGTTCGGGATGGGCAAGAATTTGATGTTCCGATTGCCCAAGCTCTGGTCGGTGACATTGTTCTGGTCCGGCCGGGTGAAAGAATTCCCTGTGATGGTTCCGTTCTGACTGGAATCTCTGCCGTTGACCAAAGCGCCTTGACCGGTGAAAGTCTGCCCGTTGACAAACGTATCGGTGATGCGGTTTTTGCTGGCACGCTGAACCAGTTCGGCGCGTTGACGATGGCCGTGGAAAAGGTAGGCCGCGAAACGACGTTTGGGCAAATCGTGGAGCTCGTTTCCGCGGCCGCCAACCGTAAGACTGAACTGGAGCGGACGGCCGACCGTCTGGCCCGCTACTTTCTGCCCGCCGTTTTAATCGTGGCTGGTGTGACATTGCTGGGCTGGCGATTCACGGCCGGGAACTGGCGCTCCGGGTGGCTGCCCGCATTGTCGGTTCTGGTCGTTGCGTGCCCGTGCCCCTTGATTCTGGCCACACCCAGTGCCGTCCTGGCCTGTCTGGCCTGGCTCGCCCGAAACGGCGTGATCATCAAGGGGTCGGCAGCGCTCGAACGTCTGGCCCTGATCGATACCATCGCTTTTGACAAGACGGGCACTCTGACGACCGGGGAACCGTCGATTGGGGATATTTTCTGCTTCGGATTGCTGACAGCGGACGATGTTCTACGAATCGCAGCCGCCGCTGAGCGTTATAGTGAACATATTCTGGCTCGCGTGATCGTCGCCGAGGCAACTCGGCGGGAGCTCGAAATTCCTGTCCCACAAACTTTCACCGCATACCCGGGGGCAGGAGTTATCGCGACGGTCTCGCGAAATGCGTTGCAGCGGACCGGACGAGAACAAGTACTCTTGTTGCGCGGCGGCCCTGACGATATGTGTCAGATTCGCGTGGGAAATCTGAGGTTCTTCGAATCCGAGAATCTGCGGGTCGGCGATCAGCTTCAAGGTTGGCTGAATGCGCTTGACGAAACAGGCCAGACTCCAATCCTCGTCGCAGTTCACGAGACCATCATTGGCATCATTGGTGCCACCGACACGGTTCGCAACGATGCCGCCGAAGTCCTGCGAACTCTGAGACAGTCGGGGGTACAGTCTTTCGCATTGCTCACTGGTGATCGCCTGGCGTCGGCCGCGCAGGTCGTGAAATCGGTTGGAGTTTTCGAGACTGTTGCCGCGGAATTGATGCCGGCCGATAAAGCCCGTTGGATTGAGACGCGCCAGCAAACCGGTTCCCGGGTCTTGATGATTGGAGATGGGATCAACGATGCTCCGGCACTCGCCACGGCGTCAGTCGGAATTGCCCTGGGGGGGGTGGGAGCTCAGATTGCCTCCGAGGCTGGCGATATTATCCTGATGGGCCAACCGCTTGCGCCGTTGCCCGGATTGCTGCGTCTGTCGCGGGAACTCGTGCGAGTGATCCAGCAGAGTATTTATTGGTTCGCTTTTGGATTGAACGGGCTGGGTGTCATCCTGTGTGCGACAGGGCGGATGAATCCGGTGGGGGCAGCGTTGTTCCATGAAGCCGCCTCGCTGGCGGTGATGTTCAACGCGCTGCGACTATTGTGGTTCGAACGCTGGGGAACGACGAGCGCGGGACGAATCGCCGCCGGTTGCGGAAAGTGCGTTGAGTTTTCAATTGAAGCACTGTCGCCATCACGCGGTGCCCAATCCCTGGTGCGCAACTGGTCACTCATCGTTCGTTTGACTCTCGCTGCCACCGCGGCAGTCTGGTTGTTGTCGAATCTGGTCCTGATTTCCGCGAATGAACAGGCCTTGGTGACGCGTTTTGGCAAGCAGCAAGCCGTTCTTGAAGCGGGGCTGTATTGGCGGTGGCCCTGGCCATTAGAACGTATTCAGCGAGAAGCGGTCGGGAATTTGCGATCCTTGCAACTCGGCTTTCGTTCGGCCGGAGCCCGCGAAGCGTCCGACGAGTTCGTGGATGGCCCGATTGAATGGCAGGCGGAACATCAGGATTCGGGCTATCAGCCAATTTCGGCAGAAGCGGATATGTTATCGGGTGAAGAAATGCCGGTGGAATTGACGGCCGAGGTGATCTACCGCATTCAAGACCTGCAGCAATATTACTACGGCGCATCGAAAACGGAAGATGTCCTGCGCGGTCTGGCGGAACGTGCACTCAGGCAATCAGTCGGGCGTTGGGGGCTGGAAGATATTCTGACGGGACGCCGCGCGGAATTGGCCCGGCAAGCTTTGGATTTGATCCGCCGGGGGACTGAGCGCTATCAGCTGGGTTTAGAAATCGTTGGCGTGAATTTGCTCGACATTCACCCACCTGTTGCCATTGTGCCGACGTATCGCGATGTCGCGAATGCCCTGGAAGAACGGGAACAATTGCTGAACGAAGCCCAAACGACTTATATTCGGGAAATGTTCTCCAGTGTCGGCGAAGCAGGCTCGCACGCCCTGGAAAAGGCCGGTCGAGTTGAACCAAAAGTGAACAAATTGCCAGACGAATTGCCGGCCAAAAAACTCGTCGGGAAAACTCTTGCCGGTAAAAAGCTAAACGGAGAACTGCCGCCCTGGAAATTGTCCGATGCAATCTGGCAATCGCTGTCGCAAGAGCAGCCGCAGGGTGGATTCATTGCCGGTCAGGCCGGAGTATTATTGAACACGGCTCGTCAAAGCGAGACCGAGCAGGTGCAGGAAGCTCTAGCGGATGCCAATCGATTCCAGGAGCTGCTGCCTCGTTATCAATCCCACCCCTGGTTAACACGCTTGCATCTCTATTGGAATACGATCGAGCAAGGGATTGGATCATCCACGCTGACCGTCATCGATCCTGCAGCAAAAGGGAGGCAGCACTTGCTGATGACCGAAACACCAGAAGGATCTGCCTTAATACCATCCCTTGGCATTCCATCGGAAGAAGGACTGCCTGTACTACCAATGAAAGTGCCGATGAAACCAGACGGCGAAATGCCATGAAGGATTTTTGAAGCCAATTTCGCCAGATATTGGGGGATTGCTCCGCTTCTAATCCGATGCCCAACGTTTGGTAACCTTGGCGACTTAGAAATCAGCATCAACTGCCTCAAGGCGTCACCCTTCGGGGTCGAAACAGAATCTCGAAGCCACCAAGATTGAATCCTCTATGTCGATGAATTCCGAACCGAAACTTCGAAATCCGAGCCGAGTCTGGCATTCGATCTGGCGACTGATGTTAGCCGTGGCTGTCATTGCAGCCGCACTGGGCTCGGTTGTTTTCGTCGATGAGACGGAGTGGGTCATCGTTGAAAGATTCGGCGTGATCACCGCCGTTTATGATCAGCTAGGCGAAGCAAAGTCCGACCGTGGACTCCATTTCAAACTGCCTTGGCCGATCGAGACGGTTCGCCGGTTCGATCGAAGATTACAATTGTTCGATCCTCGAGGTCGTGAAATGTTCACGAGCGATCGAAAAAATATCATTGTCGATACCTATTTGTGCTGGCGGATCAGTGGCAACGAACAGGCGACCGTCGCTGACTTTGGCAATCGTCCGGCAGTCAAGTTCTATCGCGGCCTGGGGACGATATCCACGGCAGAAGCTCGTCTGGACACGCGCGTTCGGGCTGTTCTTGCGGCAGAAATGGGAAAGTTGGCGCTGAGCGATCTCTTGTCAGTGACAGATTCCGAAGCGGGCCCGCAAGGGGCGAGTCCACTCGCCAGTCTAACGGAGCGCGTTCGGAAACAGGTCCAGCAACAGACCGATGAAGCGGAATCGATGGCCGAGCGATTTGGAATTGAGATCGTCGATATCGGTATTCAACGGATCAACCTGCCGGAAGGAAATCTGTTCGCGGTTTACGAACGAATGCGCAAAGAACGAAATCAAATCGCACAACGCTACCGGAGCGCGGGTGAAGCGGAAAAACTGATGATTGAAAGTCAGGCCAAACGTCGTAGTTCCGAAATACTGGCCAAAGCGGGCAGCCAGGCGGCAAAAATTCGGGCCACAGGCGAAGCCGCAGCCCTGCAGATTCGTAATACGGCGCATGCGAGAGATCCTGAATTTTATGCGTGGCTCAGAAATCTGGAGAGTTACCAGAAGATTCTCAACAGTCAAACCACGCTCGTTCTTTCCGCTTCGAGTCCATTCCTCAAATTGTTGACGGATGGTGTTCCCCAACAGTCGACATCACATCCTAAATCGGAGAAGTCGGCCGCACCGGAAGGGGGAACGCCTTGAACCCCTTGCGATTTTTTGTGGCCTTCCTGTTCCTGAGCTACGCCGCGACTGGCATTTATGTCGTGAAGGGCAATGAACAGGCGTTGATCCGGTGGTTTGGCAAGGCTCGCCCTCAACTCGCGGGGAGCGGATTGCGATATGCTCTCCCTTGGCCTATGTGCCGGGTTAATCGAGTCAATCTGAATGAAACCCGCACGATCACCATTGGTCTCGGAGATGCCGACGAAGTCGACGATAGTGATTTTCTGAAAGCTCCAGCTTCCAGCCGACAATCAGAATACCTGACTGGCGACAAAAACATACTTCATCTGCAGATCAGTGTACAGTTTCGGATTGAGGACGCGCGACGCTTCCTGCTGGAGCAGGAGAATCCCGAACGGCACTTGCGTTTCCTGACACAATCACTGGTGGCGGACGCGATTTCCCGTAGCGGAGTCGATTACGTCCATCCACTTGGGCTGACCGCGCTCCGTCAATTGTTGACCCAGGAAATTCGTGCGGCCTGCAATCTTCAAAACCTGGGTGTCTATATTGAAGACGTGACATTGGCCGATGTCCGCCCGCCAGTCTCTGTTAAACAGGCATTCCTGGATGTGTCGAATGCACGGGCGGAAAAAGAACGCCTGCTAAGCGAGGCTCAGACGAATTCTGAACGACTGGTGGCTCAAGCGTCGGCCCAAGCCAGCCAACTTCAGGACCGTGCCGAGACCCATCAAGCTCAACAACTGTCATTGGCCTCGGCCGATGCCAGTCGCTTCAACGCGTTGATCGATCAATTTCAAGCGGGGACAAAATCAAGGGCTTTCAGTTATCAGCAGACGAAGGATCTGGCCCGACAGCGCTTGTATTGGACGATGTTGGAGACTGTGTTGCCGAAGCTCTCACGGAACGTTTATCTGGACGGAGACAAGTCTGTGGATCTGACAATTCAACGTGATCGGAAGCGTTCAGAATAGGCGGTGCTTCATGAAATCTGAAAACTTTGCCGCATCCCTGTAGCTGAAGTCGTGAGACTGCGGGCAGGTGACTTGAATCGTCCAAATTCTCACGAATGTCGCTACGCCACGAGTCCAAATTCTCACGAATTCGGCTACGACACGAGCAAATTGCATCCAACGAAATCATGTGAAACCGGAACACTCAAACTTAAACCACTCTATGAGGGGCTGTTTTCTCGATCTGGCGGACGTGTCACCGAAAGTCAAGTCTATTTACTTCTCTTGAACTTAGCGACAGAATGACGCGCCGCGAACTGGAGTGGATTAACCACGCATGTTTCGATGCGCACGTCTCAAGTTAATGCGCTGCAATATTCGTAAATGGTGGCGCCGCGAACGAACTTGAGCAAAGTTTGGGTGTTGCCGGTCGGCGACGTTCGAGAAAAGGAGGCTCGAAATGGATGTCTGGAACTGGGTTCGAAATCCCCGGGAGTTCGCAATTCTCTCGGGATTTGTCGTCTTATGGCAACTCACCGCAGTTCGGAGTTTCGCGGCAGACAAGGTGGAATTGTCGGAAAGTGCGAACGACAAACGCGCCTTTCGAGTTTCGGTCAGCATGGAGCTTGAGGGCCACGTCCAGACTGTCGTCGCTGACGGCAAGGCAGTCGCGTTGAAATTATCGGGCGTTGCCGATCTTTCCTATTATGAACGTCGACTTCCAAGTCTGGGACGAGATGCCGCCGATTTTCGGGGCCTGAGATTCTACGATAAAGCCAATTTCTCGAGTCAGGTCGCCGATCGGAAATCCGATACCCGGCTGCGCCAGGGACTACAGCAGATTGTCGCGGAAGGACAAAGCGATGGCGTACGAATGTATTGTCCCCATGGACCGTTAACGTACGAGGAAGCTGAACTCATTCGGCCTCCTGTGGACAGTTTAACTGCGGTCGCGCTTTTGCCGGCGGATCGCGTCGAAGTGGGCGAGACATGGCAAACTCCGCGCTGGGCCTATCAATTCCTGACAGCCTTCGAAGCCGTAGAAAAGGGCTCGTTAGAATGCAAACTGGAGTCTGTTGAAGACAATATCGCGCGGATCTCAATGACGGGTGAAGTCATCGGCGGAATTCTCGGGGCGGCCTCTCAGGTAAGGCTGACAGGACATTACCTCTATGATCTGAAAGCCCAGTGTCTGACTCGCATGGAATTGAACCAGACCGAAAATCGAGCGGTTGGCGCGGCGAGTCCAGGTCTGCAGGTCACCGCCAAAGCTGTTTTAACCCGCGAAGCTGTCGGGGAATTCCCTGCCCTCTCTGATGGATCAATCGCGGAAATTCCACGCGTTCCGAAGCCGGGGACGCTCCTGTTGATGTTGGAGTCGCCGGAATGGGGAATCAAGGTTTACCATGATCGCCTGTGGCATCTGTTTCACCAGAGTTCCACCGTCTCTGTGCTCCGCTTGATGGAAAAGGGAACTTTGGTCGCTCAATGCAACGTGTCACAAATCGGAGCCGCGCCGGCTGGCAAGCATATCGCGGAAAAGCAGTTTCAACAGGATGTGCGAACGGCGATCGGCCCCGAATTTCATCAGATCGAAAAAGCAGAAGTGATTCCGACCCAGGACAAGCGGTATGTCTTGCGAGTCGTCAGTTCCGGCGAAGCCATGCAAAAAACGTCCAAGGGTGTTCAAAAGATTCCTGTGATCTGGATCTATTATCTCGTGGCCAATCCTGACGGTCGTCAGATCGTGTTGATTTTCACAATTGAAGCGAGCTTGATGGAGCGGCTCAAAGACCGCGATGTGAACTTGGCACTCGGTGTCGATTTTCTGCCCAAAAAGTCCACGAAGTCGGGTCCAGAGATTAAGATGCCGTGATCGAATCAGCTGGAACGCGCAAACGTCCGGTTCTCGAACAGGAAACGAAAACCGATCGACTCCTTAATTCTCAGCTGCTGGTTGCCAAATCAAAAGGAATCATTTGTGAGCGACATGACCCCGCGACAGCTGGTCGCGGAATTGGATCGACATATTGTCGGGCAGTCCGCCGCCAAACGGGCCGTAGCCATTGCCATTCGAAATCGTTGGCGCTGGCAACAATTGGATCCTGAAATCCGTCGTGACGTCACGCCCAAGAATATTCTGATGATTGGACCGACGGGCGTCGGCAAGACAGAAATCACACGCCGGCTGGCAAAAATTCTGAACGTCCCATTTATCAAAGTCGAAGCCACGAAGTATACCGAAGTCGGCTATCACGGCCGCGATGTGGAAAGCATGGTCCGAGATTTGGTCGAAGCGGCGATTACGCTCGTCCGAGTCTCAAAACGGGCCGAAGTTGAAACCAAGGCCAAACATCGCACTGAGCAACGGATTCTCGATTTGCTGATGGAAGGAGCCCTGGAGATTGCTCCGGAAGGAGAGTCTGACACACCCGAAACGGTGACACCGAGTCGGACCCGCAAGCAGACCTTGGCCCTGTTACAGACCGGCAAGCTGGAAGAGGAATTGATCCATTTGAGCGTCGAGCAACGATCGATGCCGGTACAGGTCTTTTCCAATATGGGCCTGGAACAGATGGATGTTGATTTTCAGAGTATGTTCGAAAAGATTCTGCCCAAGCAAACCCGCAGTCGAGAAATCAAAGTCCGGGAAGCTCGGCAAACCCTGATGGAACAAGAAATCGACACACTGATGGACCGCGACGCCATCAATGAAGAGGCTGTAGGGTTGGCGGAACGCTCGGGAATCATCTTCATCGATGAACTCGATAAGATCTGCGGCCCCGAAGGGACCAATCAGTCGATTGATGTCAGCCGACAAGGCGTCCAACGCGACTTGTTGCCGGTCGTCGAGGGGACGACGGTCCAGACGCGTTACGGCGCTGTCTCCACGGAACATATTCTCTTTATCGCCGCGGGAGCGTTTCATCGTTCCAAGCCGTCCGATTTGATGCCTGAATTGCAGGGACGCTTTCCCATCCGTGTTGAGTTGACTGATCTGGTCCGCGATGATTTCGTACGCATTCTCACCGAGCCCACGAGCTCCGTGACTCGGCAATATCAAGCGTTGCTAGGGGCCGACGGGATCAAAATCAAGTTCACCCCAGACGGCATCGCGGCGATGGCCGATATTGCCTATCAGGTGAATCAGTCGACGCAGAATATCGGAGCTCGCCGTCTGCACACCATTATGGAAAAGCTGCTGGAAGACGTCAGTTTTGAGGGGCCGAATCTGAAGAAGAAGGCTGTGAACATCGACGGCGATTATGTTCGTGGAAAATTGTCCGAGATCATCAAAAACGAAGATCTCAGTCGATTCATTTTATGATCAGCGACTTTACGAATGAGCCCGTCAACGGATCGTGTAATCGCGTGCCGGCGGTCCGGAGATCCCCTTGACGCTGCGTGATCGCATGCGTGTCCAGCCATTCACAGAGCGGGATGGAGTATTTTCGCGTCACGCCCCAGGTGTCTCGAAGTTGAGCCACGGTCGCGGTCACAGCCTGTTCAAAAAACGTTTCGCACAGCCGTCGAATCTGTTCGACGGCATCAATCGTATAATACAATCCGCCAGCAATCTCAATCAGCCGCCCCTCTTCGACGTCTAATTGCAGCAGAGGCTCCAGCTTCTCCAGTGGTTGTTGGAATTGGAGGCTGAGTTCCTTCAATCCAGGTGGAGTGAGACCTGCGCCCATCAGTTGACTTATTAAGCTGGCTCTTAGCTCCTGTTGCCGCTTCGATAGTTGGACCTGCAATTCGGCGGGACCGTAATTTCCACCTGACCCGACGAGCCATTTCGTGTCGATCAAGGCCGTTTGGATCGGGTTCGAAAAGACCTCTCCCAACACAATTCGCAACGCATTTGAGATCAATGTTAAGGGGATATTTCGGCGCGGATGGTATTCAGCCATCAGTTTGCGGATTTGCTTCCGCGCTGTCTCAATGATCTTGTCCCAACAGTCTTGATGGACCCAATGGGGAGACTGATGTGTGCCGACGTTTCTGATCAGCGACTGTCGTTCTAACGTGGCCAGCAGTTCAGGAATTTCCTCCGGTGCGGCTCCAGTGCGACATGCCATTTCCAATGCGGGTAGGCTCGTTTGTCGCTGTTGAGACAGCAATGCTGAAAGTCGGACGATGGCTGTCGAATGCAATCGCGGAGCCGCAAACTCCGCCAAATCTTTAATACGCGTCCGGGGGGGCAGATTCGGATCGAGAATTTGGCCCCCTCCGACCGTATTCGCAGGCGATCGAAGTCTCAAAATGAAATGCTGGCCAAATTCAGCAACAATCGGCGTGGCAACTCTTAATTCCGCGAATCCCAATGCGCCGGGTTCCAGTCGCCGGCCCTTTAAAACCAGTCGAGCATTGACCTCGGTCGTTCCCAGGTAAAGGGCAAACGTCGTTCGATCCTTCAGTTCAACTGGTGAACTTTTCAGCGTACGGACTGAGACGAGCAATCTTTGAGTTGGCTTCAAATAACCTGGACTTGCCAGTTCCAGTCCGCGATGAATATCTTCGCATTTCACGTTTGCCAGATTGATGCCGGTCCGGCGTCGGGCACCACTCAAATCGGCCCCTTCGCGATGTTGCTGCACACTACGCACTCGCACAGGCTGTCCGGCCGGCAACAGTTCAACGATGTCATCCCGCTTGACCAGACCACTCAAAACGGTTCCCGTCACAACCGTGCCCTGCCCCGACTTGGAAAAAACCTGATCGATCGGCATTCGAAATACCGACCTGCTCGTCGGCCAGACGCACATCCTGGCGGTTTCGCTGAGCGCCAGTCTCAATTCTTCAAACCCGAATCCACTTGTCGAGGAGATTCTGACCAGGCGGCAATTCTCTAGAAAGGATCCGGTCACAGTTTCGCGAATTTCTGCCTCAACCAGATCCACGAAATCGGCTTCGACCAGATCGACTTTCGTCACGGCAATCAGGCCCGTTTTGACACCTAATAAATCCAGGATTTCGAGGTGCTCACGCGTTTGAGGCATAACACCGTCGTCAGCGGCGACGACCAGCAGTGCCAAATCAATTCCTGTCGAGCCGGCCACCATATTCTTAATGAAGCGTTCATGCCCTGGCACATCAATCACACCAAAATGAAACTCGGGAGTCTTCCAGTGTGCGAATCCTAAATCGATTGAGATTCCACGCTTAATTTCTTCCGGCAGTCGGTCCGTATTGATCCCGGTCAACCTACGGACCAGGCTCGTTTTGCCATGATCAATGTGCCCAGCGGTACCGATAACGACTGCATTCGGCGTCGTCCCTGGGAACGGCACTGGAGGTTTCCCGGTGAAATCGGTTTTCGACATCAGATCTCTGGAGTCCTTGTTCATCGGAAAATGCTCATTGATGGTTAGGGCAATTGAATTGGAAGCATGAAATCAATGGGCAGATAAGTCTATAAGTCCGATGCGTCCTAATGGTCTGTTCCAATACAAGCCAGCGGCTTATGCTACGGCAAAGCAGTACGATTTTCAGGATGAGATCCTTGAAAGGTGTTCATTCTGTGATAAGTACTCGTTTGATTTGATGGCTTAACAGGCCTTTATTTGTGATCTTCGGTTGCAGAAGCCCGTTGTCAAAACCTGTTTAAAATTCGCTTAGAATCCGCGAAGTTGGAAAAATGGGCTTGACCAGTTGCGCGGGATATGTCACGCTAAATCTCACTTGCTCTCTTCAATCAGCGAGTTTGGGCCATCTTGGTCCCGATCCTCTTTTCCTGGCGGGTGATGTGCCAAGGCACAGTTGTTGAAATAGAACGCTTCGTCCCGCTTCTACTGATCTGATAGACATATGACGTACGGCATATGCCTCCTGTCATATGCCGAATGTCATTTCACAGAAATGACTTTCCGAGTAATCTTTCCACCACCTCACAACACAATAATAATGCGTGTAGACAATTCGAAATACAGTTTCCTCATCCCCAAGGGACTTGGTAATGTCAGATCATTGTGAAAACGCCGGGCTGGCGGTGCTCGGTGAAGCCAGTTTTCCGGAACAAACCACATTTCTGCGCGACACTCACCGCCGGGAGGAAACGGTTCGGATGGAACGTCAAAGTACGATTCGGATTGCATTGCTTGATTCTCAGCAGATTTTGTTGGATGCACTGCAAGCGAGATTGAACAATGAAGCTGGTCTGAATGTCGTCTGTGCTCTGTCCGATACAGATGCTGGTACCAAATCCATTGACGAACTGCAGCCGGATCTCGTCGTTTTGGATACGGATTTGCCAGGCAAAGGTGTTTTTGATTTTATTGGCGAGATGCGCAGCCGAAATCGCCAGGTCAAGTTCCTGATTTTATCAGCGGTACTGTCAGACGTCCTGCTGGCTCAAGCACTTCAAGTGAAAGTCGCGGGATACATTCTGAAGCGGGAATCGGTGAGCCGGCTGATCGAAGCGATTCATCAAATCGCATTGGGACATAGTTATTTCTCTGAGCCAGTCCAGTCGCGAATGTCACACGACCCGGTCCGAAATGTGACCACGGTCAAAACAGAGCAGGCAGCTGCCGATTTGACTCCGCGACAGCTGGAAGTCTTGCGTCATCTGGCTCGTGGCTCCAGCGTTAAGGAAGTCGCGAAATTGATGCACTTGTCACAAAAATCGGTGGACAGCCACAAGTATCGGATTATGAACAAGCTTGGAATTCATGATCGCGTCGACCTGACTCGGTACGCGATCCGTGAACGACTCATCGAAGCCTGATTTGCCGTCTTGCTGAGCGGATTAACGACGCGACGCGTAGTCGAGAGGCGAGGCTCCTACCGAACATTCTATCATTTGCGGCTTTGCGCAAAGCATGTTGAAACAGGAGCCTGCGACATGTCTTTGAAGTCCGATTAGAAGCACGTTCCCACAAAACCTGGCTGAACTTTAGCTTTGTGCATCTGCCGGCTTTATCAGGGCCTCCGGCGGACGCCAATCTGGGGTCGCATCCGACTCCGCAAGAACCTCGCTTTCCCGGTCTGCATGACTCAAGTCAACTTTCTTGTGTCAACCAGGATGTTCAGTTCGACGTCCTTTCTGCTGCTTCGCAAACAATCAAGATGACTGTCGACCCTGCGTACGAGCAGCGATTCAGCAACCGCTTGGCGATTATGACTTGGGTGTCTCCAGGTGCCATTTGGTCACTGACTGATACTTTTGGGCAATCGCGAGCAGCTTGTTTTCTTCAAACGCGCGTCCGACAAATTGCACCCCGGTCGGTAGCCCTCGTTCACCGAATCCGTTCGGAATACTGATTGCAGGTATGCCTGCGGCATTTCCAGCTCCGCCAATCTTGGAACCACTATGCGGTGCAAAGTACTTCCGGAAATCCGTGTCATTCGGAACGGCGACAGCGGGCATCGTGGGCGTCACGATGGCATCAAAACGGGCCAGAATCTCGTCTAATGCGCGCTGAATCTTCACGCGAATTCGAAATGCGTTAATGTAGTCCCTGGCTGGAATGAATTGAGCCGCATGACCTCCAGGACGATCCTCCGGGGCCGTCAATTCCCAGACGTCGCCACTACTCACAAGTTGCTCAAACGCCGCCGCCATTTCACACGCGATGAACGTGCCCGCGACTTCACCGTACGGCAAATCAGGTAATTCCACTTCTTCAAACGTCGCGAATTGCTTTAGTAGACTCAGCGACTTCTCAAAGTTTTCTTTGACCTCTGGCTGCCATTTCGAGGGTTCCACCAGAGTCGCCAGTTTGAACGGGCCTTTAAGCGGTGCTGACGGAGGAAACTCGTAATGATACGGTGCAGATGTCGGATCTGCCGGATCAGAACCTGCGATTGCATGCAGCACGAGTCCGCAGTCTTCCGCCGTCCGGCACATGGGCCCCAACTTGTCCATCGTCCAGCTGAGAGCCATTGCTCCATGACGACTGACTCGGCCGTAAGTCGGTCGCAAACCGCTCAAGCCGCAGTATGCGGCCGGTGTCATAATTGAGCCCCAGGTTTCCGAGCCAATGGCGAACGGGACGACTCCTGCCGCGACCGCCGCCCCTGGTCCACTGGATGAGCCGCCGCTCCAGGCTTTTTTGTCCCAAGGGTTTAAACCGGGCCCCGTGAACGATGCATTGGCCTGGCGATATCCAAATCCGCCAGCAATCTCGACCATGGCAAGTTTCGCGATCAGGACCGCTCCTGCGTTGCGGAGTCGCACGATGACAGTGGCGTCAGTATCAAAAACCTGCTCCTGGTACGGAGCGGCACCCCAGGACGTCGGAATTCCTGCTGTCGCCAGCAAATCCTTCGCGCCATACGGAATCCCATGCAATGGTCCACGATCTTGGCCGGCGGCCAACTCGCGGTCTGCTTGCGCGGCCTGTTTCAATGCCAATTCCGACGTCAACGTAACAATCGCATTGTGTTCCCGCCCGATCACGCTCGCGCGGTCCAGAAAGAAGGTGGCCAATTCCACGGCCGAAAATTCTTTCGCGCGCAATCGACGGCCCAATTCGGGAATCGTCGCGAACGCCAATTCAGAGGAGACTGGCATGCTGAAAACCTCATTTTATGATCGAGCCTGATAGAAGTGTCGGCAGGCCAAACAGCAAAGTCACTTACGTGCCGGGAAAGAAAAACAGGAAAGTTTTCAGAATCGTAACAGGTCATTCGAATGCTGGGAATTCTTCGAGACAAGCTCGCTGGATTTTGGATCACTCCAATCCGCAAGCGTGCTGCGAGTTTTCCAGGCTGGAGGTTTTGACCCCACCTGTGGCGAAAAATAGATATCCGCTCGTGAGGTCGCTTTGAAACAAGCAGACACAAGTCGGTCATCGTCGAGAATTGGTGAGCCTGCCAACACGGCGCAACCTAAAAAAGAGCAAGCAAGTGCGTTCGAATCGGTTACTCCCAGCCTCGAGTTCTTACGTGCACCGACGACTCCATTGCTGTCGCGATTTTTCAGCGAGCCAATCGAGACGTAAGAAGAAAAGAGTGCGAGCGCGGCGAGGACGGATCGTCGAAAGATGTTGATTTTGTTGTCGTGTTTAATTTTGCGCACTAGAGTTCCTCGACTCATTGAAGAAATCGGGGTGGAAGATCTGGAAAGGTTGGGATAACCGCGATGTATGAGGCGAAATCGAAAGGAAAGTCCCGGGTCTGCCTGTTCGACCAGGAGATGCGCACCCAGGCGATGGAGTGACTGGAATTAGAAGCCGACTTACGCAGAGGACTGAAACAGGGCGAATTTCAAGTCTTTTACCAGCCGATTGTTTCGCTTCAATCAGGACAAATTGAAGGCTTTGAAGCTCTATTGCGCTGGGAGCATGCAATTCGGGGGATGGTTTCACCGGTGGAATTTGTTCCGATCGCCGAGGAGACCGGTTTCATTGTGGAGCTGGGAGCCTGGGTCCTGGAGCAAGCGTGCCGTCAACTCCGCAGCTGGCAAGTCGAACATCCTCGCACCACACCACTGACAATCAGCGTCAACGTCTCCAGCAAACAATTCTCGGATCCTGCTCTGGCGGAACGGGTCGCCTCGTGTCTTCAGGAAACGGGATTGGCACCCAATTGCTTGAAACTCGAAATTACGGAGAGCGCACTCATGTGCGATCTCGAATTGGCCACGAAAACGCTACAACAACTGCATTCAATCGGAGTCCACATCAGCCTCGATGGTTTCGGCACCGGCTACTCTTCACTCAGTTATCTGCAGCAATTCCCGATCGACACGATCAAGATCGATCGGTCATTCATTGCGCGACTGGAAGGATCCAGTCAGGCGGAAGAAATTGTGAAGACAATCGTCGCACTGGCGTACGGATTGGGTATGAAAGTCACTGCAGAGGGCATTGAAAGCCACTCCCAGCTGTCAAAACTACACGAAATCGCATGCGAGACCGGTCAGGGATATCTGTATGCTCACCCAGGCCCCAAAGCGTCGATTGACGCCTTGTGGAGCGAAAATGACAGGTATCACATGAATGATCAGGCGGTTCTCTTTGGAGCCAGTTTTACATCTAGTCCGGAGTTGTTGGCGAATTAAATGAGTTTCCTCACTGGTCAATCTTGTTGCCGATGACAGGGCGGGCACAGTCCGTCCAATGCTCATCGTAGGACTGACATTCCTGTCCGTCGTGTTCCATGAGGCGGACAGGAATGTGCGCCCGACAACAGGGTCGACGGCTCAACGGAAAAGGAATCGGACGCGAGCGCCTTCCCGCTGATTTTGCCGACGCTTTTGTCAGCCTCCGCTCGGCCGACTCCAGTAGAGAACTTGCATTTCCCTCCACTTTCGTCAAAATGCCTCGGTCATGCTGTCCGAGGTGGTTTTACCCCGTGGACCGTCATGCTTCGGAGAGGCGTGAAAGGATGCAATCTTGACGAAGTCACTCCCCAATTCCGGCTCCCCACCTGAAGCGATCGACGTTCTGTGGCTGACGGCGGGACTTGGCTGCGATGGCGATTCGATCGCCATGACCACGGCTACGCAGCCCAGTCTCGAAGATCTGGTCCTGGGTGGTATTCCAGGTGTCCCCCTGTTGCGACTGCATCACCCCGTATTGTCGAAAGCAAACGGTTCC
>JAQGHT010000469.1 GCA_028291565.1 Planctomycetaceae bacterium
CTCATTCGTGGCCGCGAACAGGATCACTCACAACAACTCGGGAATCGGCACGCCGCCGTCCAGAACCGGCACCGGCCGGCCTGATTGATCGAGGAATACGCGATCGGTTGAGACCCCCAATTGGTGGTACATCGTCGCCAGAATTTCATTAAAATGAACGGGGCGGCTCTGAGGATTCTCGCCATTCGGAGAGCTGGTTCCGATCACCTGTCCGCGTTTAAGACCGCCTCCGGTCAACATCACGGAAAACACGTTTGACCAGTGATCGCGTCCGGCGCTGGCGTTCACTTTCGGAGTGCGGCCAAATTCGCCGAACACCGCCACCAGCGTCGTTTCCAACAATCCTCGCTCGTCCAGATCATCCAGCAATGCGGAAACCGCTTGATCCAATTCGGGCAACCGGTCCTGCTTCATCCGCTTGAAATTGTCGGTGTGCGTATCCCAGTCCTGGTTATTCGAAAAATTCACCAATGTGAAGTTGACTCCGGCTTCCGCCAGTCGCCGAGCCAGCACCAGCCGTTGGGCAAAGCTGGAGTTTCCATATCGCAAACGTGCCGTGACCGATTCCCGGGAGAGATCGAACGCATTGCGCGTCGCATCATGCGCCAGCATCTCGATCGCCTGCCGATTGAATTCATCCACCCCCGCCATCGCCCCACTCGCATCGATTGCTCTGGGAAGTTGATCCAGGCCGCGCAGCAAATCGAGCCGCCGGTCAAACCGCCGGACATCGGTCCCCGAGCTGAGACTCAAATTGGGCGGGATTACAAACGGAGCCGACGCATTGACCGGCAACGGCCCCGATTCAAACGGGTCATGAGCAATTCCCAGATACGTGGCGGCGGCGTACCGCACTCGATCGCCCAATTGACCACGGTCCGGGACGCAGACATACGCTGGCAACCCGGCGCGATTCGCAGGCAGCGATTTTGAAATAATCGAGCCCATGGACGGTTTGATGTTGCGATTCTTGGTCGTCACATTGGCATTGGGGTAATCGTATCCCGTCAATGTCCAATGGATCGCGGCTTCATGACTGGGGGTCCCATGATAAACACTGCGCAAGACATTGAAGCGATTGGCGCGTTGAGCCAGACGGGGCATGTGTTCGCAAATCTCGAAACCCGGAACAGAAGTCGAAATCGGTTGAAATTCGCCGCGATATTCCGCAGGCGCCTGCGGCTTCAAGTCCCAGGAATCCAGATGCGACAATCCGCCTTGCAGAAAGACGACAATCACTTGCCGGGCTGGAGCCGATTTTCTCCCTTGAGCGACTGCCTGACGTTGAGCCTCGAGAATCTCGGGCAAAGCAAACGCGCCGACAGCCAAACCTCCCGCAGCCAACGAACTCTGGCCGAGAAAGAGACGCCGTTCCGTTCGGAGCGGATTATCACCAGAGCCCTGAGATTCCATTTCCACCGTCCTGATTCAAACGATACATCCCAACAAAAACATCAATGTCAGTTTATGCGTTCCAGGGCGGCAGGTCAATCAGAAACCGGATGAAATGACGCTACGGATGCACTTCCCTGTTGCGAACGCATTGAGCAGCGTGATGGTGCGGCGAATATCGGCTCCCTATAATCCACGCGCACTGATTGACCGTGACAAACTGGTGGCTTGCCGATCATTCGGAATGATCGGCCGGAGCGAGTTTCAATACTGTTGAGACTGGACGAATTCGGGCCATGAAACACCCAAAACTCCTCACAAGGCGGCCGAGCCGCTTGAGATCAATCTGCCCGGCACAAGCCCTGCTGACACCAACCCAGTGGGAGCTGGCACTGAATTCCGCTAAATTGCGTCAGGTAAAAGATCTCCAGGCAAATCGAATCGGCCAGGAATTCCTTCCGCTGCGGCAATCCTATAGAAAGAGTTCATGCCTGTTCCGCTCGTTGTGATCGATGTCGTTGGGCTCACATACTCGATGCTGGGGCCGAATACTCCACATCTGCAATGGCTGGCCCGCGAAGGATTTGCCAGGCCGATGGGCACTGTACTGCCAGCGGTAACCTGCACCGCCCAGTCGACAATCCTGACCGGCTTGCCCCCCAGCGAACATGGGATTGTCGCCAATGGCTGGTATTTCCGCGACTTGTCCGAAGTCTGGTTCTGGCGGCAATGCAACCGTCTCGTGCAGGGCGTGCGGGTCTATGAAGCGGCACGGCAACGAGATCCCCATTACACCACGGCGAAACTCTTCTGGTGGTACAACATGTACGCTCCCGTCGAGTGGTCAATGACCCCGCGCCCCAGCTACCCCGCGGACGGACGCAAGTTGGCGGATACGTACAGCGAACCCGAAGGAATGCGGGATGAACTGCAGGCAAAACTCGGCGTTTTCCCACTGTTTCAATTCTGGGGACCAGGAGCTGATATCCGGAGCACGCGCTGGATCGCGGATGCTTCGGTCGCGGTGTTTGAAAAGCATCGCCCCAGCCTGACTCTGGCTTATCTGCCGCATCTGGACTACGACCTGCAACGTTTCGGACCGGACGATCCGCGTATTGCACAAGCCTTGCGGGATGTTGATGCCGAAGCGGGAAAAGTGATCAACTCGGCACGTGCCGGCGGAGCGGAAGTCGTCGTGCTCTCGGAATACGCCATCTCTGCGGTCGATCACCCCGTCCATATCAACCGTATTCTGCGCGAAGCCGGACTACTGCGCACACGCCGCGAACCTTTGGGCTGGGAAACGCTGGACTGCGGCGCCTCTGATGCCTTCGCAGTGGCCGATCATCAAGTCGCTCACGTCTATATCCGAAAACCGCAAGATGTTGCCCGAGTCGCCGAGTTGCTGAGACGAACTCCTGGGATCGAGCAAGTCCTGGACGCATCCGGCCAGACCGCCTCAGGAATCCGCCACGAAAGGGCAGGGGAGCTCGTCGTCGTCGCAGCCCCCGGGAGTTGGTTCACGTACTATTTCTGGTTGGATGACGCCGTCGCCCCCGATTATGCCCGAACAGTCGATATCCACCGCAAGCCGGGCTACGACCCCGCGGAATTGTTTCTCGACCCCAAACTCAAACTGCCGGCGGCGCGGATCGCTTGGCGACTGGCCCAAAAAAAGCTGGGTTTCCGCTACTACATGGATGTAATTGGCCTGGACGCCAACATCGTCAAAGGCAGCCACGGCCGCCTGCCGACACCCGGCCAAGAAGCAGAAGAGGGCCCCGTTTTCATCTGTTCGACAAAGTCAATTGAACGAGACCAGATTCCGATGACGTCAGTAAAGGAATTGCTGCTCAAGCTGCAATTTGAATAGGACATCTTCGAATTGGAAGAACACGGTTTTGAACTTCGAGAGCCGCTATTTCAAACGAATGGAGGGCGGTGTCGAGCTACAGAGCTCCAAAACCCTGGAGTGCTGCGGCTTGACGCAGCCCTCCATTGAACTGGAATGGAGACATTGATCATTCAAAAACCGAAATACAGCATCTTTGAGTTGGAAGAACACGGTTTTGAAGTTCGAAAGTCGCTATTTCAAACGAATGGAGGGCGGTGTCGAGCCACCGCACTCCAGAGCCCTGGAGTGCTGCGGCTTGACGCAGCCCTCCATTAAACTCGTCCACACGACCTAAACTTCACGACTGCACACGCAAAAATGTTTCTCGTCGATGAACTTTGCGATCTTTTGATAAATTTCGTCCCGAAAGAAAGTGATCGACGATTGCCCGATGATTGGGTACTTCTCAAACAGAGAAGATGACACTTCGAACTCATAGCTCTTTCCGTAACCAGGTGCTCCGAAATAGAATTCAACTTTTTTCAAGTCGTCGAATTGCGGCGCGACATCCAGCAGCTTTGGAATCAGCAATTCCCACAATAGTGGAATCTCGCGAAACGATTGTCTTGCGTCGGGAAACTGCAACAAGAATTGGTATGAATCAAGGGTCGAGGTCGCAGGATCCTGGTAGTAGTGCATGTCCCCTTCCGGGATCCAGTGGTCTACCACTTTTGTCAGCACGACTGGCAGAAACTCAACCGGATGATCGTGTTGCAGAATTTTCTTGACCTCTGACGTGCAGACAAGCTGGCCGGCAGGCTGCGAAACAGGTGGAAAAATGGCTCCAGGACGTACAACCTCCAGCGAGGCACGGATATCATTTGTCAAATATGCGTTCAGTTCGAAAGGAAAATACTCACCACCTCGTGCACCACGACCGTGAAAAAACGCCGAGTGAACATCTTTCACACGATCAGACCGACCAAAATTGATCCTTTTTCGTACTGCCGTTATCAAGCTCACGCGCCGCCTCTTCAATCTCTTGTTTTCCGTAACAATTTCGCCGACTGGTGCAGCAACGTCCCCCGCCGGGCCTCTGGATTACCCGTTGCCTCTTGTAATGGTGACAACAAGACACAGGTCTCGCAAACTAACTCAACTGTCCAGAAAGTGCGTGGCGAATGGTCACTCTTGCGAAACACCGCAGATCTTTAGATGTCATTTGGCGGGGCAACTCCCCTGACTGCTTTTGTTAACCCCGACATTGCGATGTCCGTCATTCATTCCCACTTCATTCAATCGAAAATCGGCTCAGACAGCAGTCCGAAAAACTCCTCTATGTTCTCTGCAAGAAAAAACGAATCCGTAAAGGTCCTCAACAGTACCCATCCGTAATCTTCACCGCCAGGTGCAATGACAAGCAAGATGAAGTAATTCATAATTGTCCTTCCGATTGGCAAGACCTCTGGATGATGCACGTCGCCAAAAAGCTGTAGATCCGGTAATCGCCCCAACTCAGCCGATTCATGAGTCGCGCCGATTCCACTCATATGACGCAATCGATCGGTCGGACAGGGCTCTCCGGAACTTTCGATTTTTGGAAGAGCAAAATCGCCGCCATTAAACTCTTCGATGAACGAACGATATTCCGGCGGCAGACCAACCCCAATTTTTTCTTCAAACTTGGAAATCTCCTTGCTCGACGGCAACGGAAATCTCTTTGTACAAAAGTCGCGATAAGCTTTCTCTATCGTGGACATATAATTTCTTCCTGCTCAAATAGTAATATACTGACACATTTACATTTCACCCCCTAGAGTGCTGCGGCTTGACGCAGCCCTCCATTGTGCTGGAATGGAGACGCTGATCGTTCATAAACCGAACTACAGCATCTTCGAGCTGGAAGAACACGGTTTTGAAGTTCGAAAGTCGCTATTTCAAACGAATGGAGGGCGGTGTCGAGCCACCGCACTCCAGGGCCTTGGAGTGCTGCGGCTTGACGCAGCCCTCCATTAAACTCGTCCACACGACCTAAACTTCACGACTGCACATGCAAAAGTAGTCCTCGTTGATGAACTTCGCGATCTTTTGATAGATATCGTCCTGGAAGAAAGTGATCGCCGATTGCCCGAAGATTGGGTACTTCTCAATAAGAGAAGCTGACAACTCGAACTCATAGCCATTTCCGTAACCAGTTTCTCCGAAATAGAATTCAACTTTTTTCAAGTCATCGAATTGCGGCACGACATCCAGCAGCTTTGGAATCAGCAATTCCCACAATGGTGGAATCTCGCGAAACGATTGTCTTGCGTCGGGGAAACGCAACAAGAATTGGTGTGCATCAAGGGTGGAGGTCGCAGGATCCAGATAGTAGTGCATGTCTCCTTCCGGGATCCAGTGGTCTACCACTTTTGTCAGTACGACTGGCAGAAACTCAACAGGATGATCGTGTTGCAGAATTTGCTTGACGTCCGACGTGCAGATAAGCTGGCCGGCAGGCTGCGAAACAGGTGGAAAAACCGCTCCGGGACGTACAACCTCCAGCGAGGCACGGACATCATTTGTCAAATATGCGTTCGGTTCGAGAGGGAAATACTCACCATCTCGTGCACCGCGACCGTGAAAAAATGCGGAGTGAACGGCTTTCACACGATCAGACCGACCAAAATAGGTCCTTTTTCGTACTGCCGTTATCAAGCTCATGCTCCGCCTCTTCAATTACATCAACTCAGGCGTACACCATCTTATATTTGATAAGTCGACCTGAGAATTGAACGGATCCTTTGCCACGCGCCTTGTTCTGTTTGTGCCTTCATGCGGTGTCATCCAACCTGTCACGAGGGGGCAGCTCCATGCATTTGAAAAGACTACCAGTGAGCCCAACCGCAACTCGATTATGCCCAACTAACTGAAGTAATGTCACAATTCCATCAAACGACTCAATGCGTTGAGTCTCAATAGTCGAGTCATCGTCTATCTTTATTGATTCTTCATCCATAGAAAGGAAATCAATTCCTCTCCATAAATACAAGTTGCAGGACTCCCCAATCGCCAGCACTTCGTTATGTAAATCTAATTCTACGGTGAGATCGGATTCCGCTTCTGTAACGATTTCCAGTTTAAGCATCGGTGCGCTTTGGGCATTATCGATGCGATAAATCTGATAAAAGCCACGTTCCCCAACACAAATAAACGCAGCTCCGTTTTGATGCTCTTTAATCCATCGGAAGTGATACAATCCCCGCTCCTCGAGGCGATACGTCCCCTTTCTTAATTGAAAGCGAGAGTTCGCGCGACGCTGCCACAGCCACAATTCATTATTATGGGAAGACAGGACAACGAAAGATTGCTCGGAATCCCACCAATATAGATTAGTGGACCCCTCCGATACTTTGAACGAAGATTTCTTGGCGAAAGAAGCTTTGGTCAGCGAGTAAACATCGACTCTTCCGTCGTCGAATAAGAAATAATAATGATCTGCGTCAGAAGCAACCGAAAGGACAGGTGAGTCTTCAAACAAGGGGATCTTCGTAATTGTTCCCAGCGATTCCGCGACGAACGCACATTCAAATGGCAAGACAATCATAAATCCTTTGTTTACGCGGTGAACGGCCAAGATGGAACTGTCAAACTGCACTCTCCCTAATGAAGCGCCCGCCTGAATCTCGATTAACTCGACAGAATT
>JAQGHT010000520.1 GCA_028291565.1 Planctomycetaceae bacterium
TAGTAAATTGATACCTCGTTGGACGCGGCTGGGAATTTGGAAAAAATGGTTCGACAAGGAATCTTTCCTTGACAAACCGATACACGAAGAATATTCCGTTTTGATGAATTATCGGCCCTCAAGAAACTGGGAAGAATCCAATTCGTCTCTGAATCAACGGGCGAAGCAAACGAGGTAGATGCACGATGGGAATTTCGAACTTCACGGAGAGCGAAGTGATTGAGGCAGGACTGACTGTGATCGGGGAACTCGATCATCAAAAACTGTGGTCGAGAGAGAACTCTGACCTTGCAGAAGGCTTTCGTCTGGAAGCCGACGACGATGATTTAGATGATCTCGTTGACGAAGACGAAGATCTGGAAGATGACGATCTCGAAGATGAATTCGACGAAGAAGAAGACGACTTCGACGACGATGACGACTTCGACGACGACGATGACTTCGAAGACGAATTCGACGACGAGGACGACGATGACCTCGACGATCTGGATGACGACGAAGAATACTAGAATGCAGAATACGAGTCTCCGCACCGGCAAAAATGAGACATTCGATCGCGGGGATGAGTGTCGAAATCGTCCTATTGCTGGCCGTGAACAATAAAAAAAAGTATCCAACGGTCACCCATCAGCAACCTGGGCTCTCGTAGCCCAGGTTTTGCGCAGGTGGGCATCGCGTTTCGGTCGTCGGCTGAGCAACCCAGATAAGACCCGCATTCTTCCGGCGGTTCATTTCTAGCGTTTGTTCAAGCAGCGTCGCATTGCACCCGTTTCGAAGCCATCATCGGGAGCGGGTCAAATGACTCGAGAAACAGATGTTTCTCGAGTCAACGGGTCTCATCTTCTTCAGCCTGCCGACGCGGCGCTAAACTGCTTCACGTTCAAGGGCCCGTGAGCGTCTCAACTGTGCATTTCAAATCTCGCCTGTAAATCGGTGGTGAATTTGTAAGTTGCCCGCGCCAGAACCACGTCCAGTCTCCTAAAGCATTTGATGCCTTACGAATATTCAAACAATCGACATCACGTCTTGCTTCATTTCGGTTGTCTGGAATTGCGTGAGCGCTATAATCAAAGATGTCGAACAACAAATCGGCAATAATGCTGCGTTCAGTTTGATCCGAATTCTCACGGGGTGATTTGAGGTTTTCGCTCAGACCTCAATTGAGAGAAGTATTGCTCAAATTGCCAATCTCGTTCAGAAACGTACAGTTACCACTGCCAGGTCAGAATGTGATCCGAAACTCAGAGAGGTCCCAGCGGCTTCCTTTGAGTTGTGTCATTTTCGAGCAGGAACCGACTTTCCCGTGCCCCTTCGGAGACGCGTGCAGATGAACACTCCCACCCCAACGGACGGCGGTTCGAATTTTCTCTATCGCTGCTCCAGCTGTCGCTTGACTGATCTGAAGCAGCGGCCGCAAATCGACTTTGAAATCGATTTTTACGAGCGGATCCTCAATCGCGACCCGCAATACGTCGAAGTCCTGGTGCGACTGGGTGAGCTGTTTGCCGAAAAGGGTTGGCAACGCCGGACCCTGCAAGTCGACTTGCGATTGGCTGTGTTGCGTCCGCACGACCCTTTTGTCATCTATAATCTGGCCTGCAGTCATGCCGCGTTACATCACGTCGATGACGCGATGCGTGAATTGCGGCGGGCGGTGGAACTGGGTTTCAACGACTATCGTCAATTGATGATCGACCCGGACTTGGCATCCCTGCGGTTGACGCACGAGTTCGTCAATTTCGCCAGAGAATTGCAACACCCAGCAGATGTTGAGACCAGATTGGTCTGATATCGCGGGCGATCCAAGTTCTTGATTCAGAGGGCCGGAAATGCGCGTCCGGATCTGTTTGACGGCAGCTGCGTAATCGCAATGGGCTTTCGCGACAGTCGGCAACGCTTTTGATGAATTCCGGTTTGCGGTTGTAAGCTGCCGCAAAGTCCAAGCGTTATAAGCCTCGCTTTTCCGCCATGAAATCTCTTAAATGACGATGGCCCTGCACAAATTCAGGGCCATCATCGCGCCAAGCCCAGCTTCTCGCGAAATAGCATTCTGCGGCTCTCTGCCCCATCCTCTTGGTATCGCAACGGAATCTTCGTAGAATCTCGCATGCCGTCCTAATGACAGCAAAATCGAGATCCCAATCGAGTCTGCAGCCTGCCATTGCCGTTTTGAAAATCAGGTGAGATTTCTAGCCCTACAAGAATATCGCTTGCGATTCCCTGTTCGCCTTCCTGTTTGTGGGCCAGTCATGACTGACGAGACCACGTCAAATATTTCTCAAATTCAAAACTCGGGGCCCGTGCGTCTGGTCGAAGGACCAGTCGTCTATGTCCCGCATGAGGAATTGTCGCTGGTCGATGCCGCCCTCGTGCTCGTGCGACGCTGGATGTGGGTGGTGCTGGGGATCGCATGCGGATTGGGACTTAGCGCTTGGTGGATTTCGAAGTCTCCGGTCCGCTACGAAAGTCGCGGTGTGGTGCGCATCGGTCGCAGCCGAGCCAGCTTTCCGATCAAACCGACCAAAGAACAGCAGGATATGCTGCTGGAACCGGTTTCGGTGGCTTCCATGCGAATTCGCGAAGAATACTCAGCCGCATCTGCCTTGAGTCAGCAATATGGCGCGGCGGCCGTGACAAATACCGTTTTTGATCGTGAAGCCGACGAATTATTGACGCTGTTCGCCCGGGCTGGCGACCCGGATTCAGCCCAGAAGTTTCTGGATGCCGTGATGCTCGATTTTGTTCAGCAACACAAGCAATTGTTTGCGGACGAACGCGCGGTGATGGAAGGACGTCTGAAAGGAATTGGTCTGGAACGAGATCGCATTCGCAAGGAATTGCAGAGTCTGGAAACAGCGACTGGTCCAACTGGGAAGTCCGATACCGAGGCCGCTTTGACTGCGTTGAGGCAGCTCACGCGAGCACAATTACTGCAGCAAGAGATCACTTTGGAACAAGAAGCGGTGAGACTGCAGCGGGACAGCATCGATCTGCAATCGCAGCCCACTGTACGGATTTCGTCCGCGACACGAGCATCGAGTCCGGTCGAGCCACGCACGACATTTTTGTTGATGCTGGGCAGCGTAATCGGAATTGTTCTGGGGTGTGGATTGGCATTCTTCGTGGAATTCGCGATCCAGGTCCGGCGGAGGCTAAGCCACTGATTGAGGAGTGCCTCGGATGCGACTGTTCGTTCGAACGCTGGTCCTGTTTTGGCTGTGCTCCCTGGTGGCCGTGGCCTATTCGCAGCGAAATCTTGGCGTCGCTGAGACCACGGTTCAAAAAGCAAATTGCTTCACGATCGAAGAGATGGCCTGGATTCAGAGTTCTTTTTTCTGGAGCTACGCCTTATTACAAGTACCGGCTGGCTGGCTGGGATACCGCTGGGGCCCGCGGTTCGGCTTGTCATTGTTCTGTCTCGCCGGATCACTGGCGATTGCCTTAACGAGTCTGACGCATTCTGTCTGGTTATGGTGCCTGGCCCGGCTGTTGCTCGGAATTGGACAGGCCGCAGCGTTGCCATGCGTCGCCGAAGTTCTGTCGCAATGGTATTCTCCAGCACGTCGCGGCAGCGCGACCGGTGCAATTGCCGCCTCAATGCAAGTCGGTGCCATGATTGCTGCCTATGCAACGGGACCGTTGCTGGCAAATTTCTCGTTGACTGAATACTTCTGGATTCTCGCCGTCCCCGGGATCCTGTGGTCGATCGGTTTTTATAGCTGGTTCCGAAATCATCCTGCAGAATTTTCCAGTTTGACTTCCCGGGAACGCGAAGAACTTCCGGCTCGCATTAATTCATCTCAATCGGGCGGGGCAGGGGAGTTCTCCTGGTTTTTTGTGGCAACGAGCCCAGTGCTGTGGCTGGTTTGTGGCCAGCAGTGCTGTCGAGCGGCCGGCTATGTGTTTTTTGGCACGTGGTTTCCTCGTTTCCTGCAAGAGACGCGTGGCCTGAATGTCACCAAGTCAGGTACCGCGACAGCCTGCATGTACATTGGCGTGCTGTTGGGTTCACTGTTTGGCGGTGCGATCTCGGATCTGATTTTGCGTCGGAGCGGGAGTTTGCGCTGGGCCAGACAAGGAGTCGCGGCGATCAGCTTGACACTTTGTGGCACATGTATCGCAGGTTCATATTTCGTCGATCGTCCCGACATCGCCATTTTTTTGATGTCACTGGGCGCCTTCTGTTCGGGAGTCGGAGCGCCGGCCGCCTATACAGTGACGATTGATATTTCCGGAAAACATGTGGCGACAGTCTTCGGAGTCATGAATACGGTGGGAAACCTCGGGGCGGCGGCGTTCGCGCAGTTCCTGCCGAAGCTTTTCTCGGGCGCAACACAAGGAAAATGGGACCTGGTAATCGCAGTATTCAGCTCGTTATATATCACTGCGGCCGTGTGCTGGATCTTCGTCGATCCCAGTCGACATATTTTTCCAGAGCGAGACGATAAACCTGAACTGCTTCGGTAGAAAATTGTGGCCTCAGCCAGCGCAGTCAGGAACACTAGTAGCCAATCTCGCCAGAGATTGGGGCGGTTGGCTCAATCACTGCCGTATGTCTCCCAAGGTCTGGCGACCTTGGCTACATGGAAGTTGACACGGAGTGTCGCACCACACTGCACGCAACCTTCCTGGACGAGCTGTCACTCGGCACACTAAAACGGCTACTTGGCAAATCCTGCCGCAACCATTTCATGTCGGATATCATGTTCGGCCCTGATGACTGGCTGGATGATCTGTTCGATTTCCGTCTTCTCTTTGGATGAGAGTTGACGTTGTGGAGGCCGTGGGGCTCCGAAATCGGTACCGATTACGCTGAGTGCATGTTTGAGCATGGAAATATTAAAACTGTCCCCTTCGCGCGCTCGATAATCTTCGATTGGCAAGATCTGCTGTTGCAACTCCATGCCGTGGAGAAACTCGCCGGCCGCGAACGCAGCGTGCATGGCCAGGCTCAGATGCGGGCAGATATTGCCCGCGCCCGTTGTGAACCCTGTTGCTCCCCCCAGCATGTAATACGGAGCGAATCGTTCCGCAGATCCGCAGAGCCACTCAATCCGCGTCGTTCCGCCGCCAGCCGTATTGGCCGCCATGTCGGCTAAGACGACGCGTCGAAAATCTTGCATGTTGTTTTCAGCGTATTTGACGCCGACAACCCACGGATGAGTGGCCAATTCCAGTAACAGTGTGTCGCTCGGAAACGGGCTTTTCTTGTAGATTAACGCTGGCAGCTTGATCTGTTCCAGGGCTTCCAAGTAATAATCGCGAACCCCCACACTACACAGATAAGGATGCGAGAACGGCATAAACATGACGCCAGTCGCACCGACTTCACGCACCCTGGTGCCGATTTCGATCGCGTGTCCAATTTGCATTCCGACTGGTGCGAAGACCAAGGCATCAGGACCGGACGCTTCACGTGTCACACGTACGACGTCCACAATCTCGCTTGCGGATAGACTATGGAACTCACTGGTCCCGGCCCCGGGCATAAAGACCCGAATCCCGGCATCGTACATTCTGCGAATGTGAGTTGCCTGGGCGGCCAGATTCAGTTTGCCGTCCGAATCAAAGGCTGTCAGGGGTACCAAGTGAACGGTGCGCAGTCGTTCCAGATCCAGGCCGGCTTTCATGGCTTATTCCCACAGGCAGGTGATTTTGGGGCAATATTAACGCTCGTTGATGGTTGTAGGCGGAGTCAGGGGAGCGGGTCAAGTCCATCGCCGAGAAGTTCATTTTCGATTTGCCCTACGCAAGCACCAGTCAATTTTGATACGATCTCTCCCGCTAACGGCGCCTGGAGTGACGCCGTTCGTTGATCTTTAGATTTGAGGACGATTGTGACTGCATTTCTCTTGGCATTGGCGTCATTGTGTGTTTCTCCGCTCGATCAGGGAGCGGCGGTGGAATTGCGCTACACCGGAGCGCTCGTCAAGTTGGATCGTGAATCAGATGGCCAGGCCGTCAAGCGATTCAGCCTCTACTGCCTGGTTGAGAAATCAGCGAGCGGGGGCCGGGACATCGCATTCCTGATGGACGAACGAGGTGGTGGAGGCTGGCCTTGGCCCGAGCGCTTCGGCCAAATCACACTGGGGCCCAAGCTCCAGGCGACAAACGCCGCGCAATTGCGACTGCTGCAAGAACACAATGGCACGAATAACTCGATCCGCATTCCGCGTCCGGTCTTTGAATTTGCTGACAAGCTGCAGGCGGGGGCGTCTTGGAACAACGATTCCACTGGATTCGAGGTTAAAAAAGTCACCAAGATCCAGGATCGGGAATGTTGGCAAGTCGACGTCTCGACCAACTTTGGCCGCAAGAGAACGTTGTGGGTCCAAAAGGACAGTCCACTGGTTGTTGAACTGGAAGAGCGACTCTTCATGGGGCAGGGCGAAGAATACTCGTTACGGATGAAGCTGGAGTCCGTTGAAACTTTAGACGACGCCAAGTTGGCTAAAGTCAAAGCTCCGCTCGCAATGCTCTTGAAATTGCAGGCCGATTTGGCGAGACCAGAGAATGATCAAAATCCTGAGCTGAATGATGCTCAGCTCGTCAAAGTGACAGCCGTTTCTGACGCCCTGGAAAAGGCCGCCGAGGGGACACCATTTGGACGATTGGCGGCCGTCGTTTCCCGAGACGTAAAGTCTCAACAACAGCGGACTGGAGAATTGGCCCAACTGGGTAAGAAATTCCTGGGGCAACCCGCACCGGAATTCATGTTAAAACTTCTGGAAGGGAAGCCGGTCACGCCAGCCGATCGAGCAGGTAAAATCACCGTCCTGCATTTTTGGGAATATCAGGGCGAACCACTAGTCGAGCCCTACGGCCAGGTGGGGTATCTCGATTTTCTAAACAGCCGCCGTAAGAAATTAGGTGTGCAGGTTTATGGGGTGGCGGTCGATGTTCGTTTCGCAGACAAAGCACAAGTTGTTCAAGCTCAACGATCGGTCGGCAAGCTTAAGAGTTTCATGAACTTGGGATATCCCCTGGTTGCCGATGACGGCGACTTGATTGCTCAATTCGGTGACCCGCGCCGAATCGGAGCCAAATTGCCGTTGTGGGTCGTAATAGGTGCGGACGGCAAAGTGGCTCATTACAGTACAGGATTCTACAAGATCAATCCCGACGAGGGCTTGCGCGAATTGGACGAGGTCGTAGTCAAGCTGATCCAGGATGCGAAAAAGACCAGTGATAGCAAGTAGTTCCCAGAATCAGAGTCTGAAGTCTCACTTCGTATCGAGTTGAAATGAAGCTCCAATTTCTGGGCACTGGCGGCTATCATCCCAACGAACGGCGGCATACGGCGTGTCTCTTGCTGCCCGAAATTGGTGTGGTATTCGATGCAGGTTCAGCGGCGTTCCGGATTCAGTCACGATTGCAGTCCGATGAATTGGATCTTTTCGTCACCCATGCCCACCTCGATCACGTCTGCGGACTGACATATTTCGTGGTTCCATTTATTACGGGCCAACTTAAGACTGCAAGAGTACACGTCAAACAACAGTACCTGAGCGGCATCGAAAAATACTTGTTTTCGGAGCCACTGTTTCCGCTTAATCCGGGCTTCGTCTATCACGAATTGTCTGATCCCGTGATATTGCGGGACGGGGGACGCGTGAGTCACATGCCCCTGACTCATCCCGGTGGTTCCACCGGTTTCCGGATCGATTGGCCGGGGAAAAGCCTGGCGTATATCACTGATACCACGGCGACCCCCAATTCCAACTATCTGGAGTTTATTCGGGGAGTCGATGTCCTGATTCACGAATGCTACTTTCCTGATTCAATGGCCGAGTGGTCACCGAAATCGGGACATAGCAACACGACCCCCGTTGCAGAACTGGCACGTGAAGCTGGCGTGCGGCGTTTGTTTCTTGTGCATATCGATCCTCAGCATCCTGAAGAGGATCCGATTGGCATCGCGACCGCGAGAAGTATTTTCCCAGCTACGGAGATTGCGGAAGATTTGATGGAAATTGAATTTTAGAGCGCATTCGCCAATCGCGTTCGGAACGGTAAGGCTCCTGCCGAACCGCTGCAACGATCAGTAACAGCCCACAACTCAAATTGATGAGTTTCAGGACGAAAGCCCCGCAATGCCCACACGTAAACTCGGATTTCTTCTGGCCATCCTGGGAATCCTGATGGGACTCGCATCTTCCAGCGGGGCAGCCGAAAAGCTGAGTCCGAAACTATTAGCTTTAATCAACTCACCAGAGTATCAGGAAGCCCATTGGGGCTGTCTGGTAGTGGATCTGGACAGTGGTGAAACACTCTATGAACTGAATGCAGACAAATTATTTGCTCCCGCGTCGACGACGAAGCTATTTTCCTGTGCGACCGCACTCGATTCACTCGGCGCAAACTACCGGTTTGAAACTCCAGTTTACCGGCGTGGTGATCTCGATCAGGAAGGACGGTTGAAAGGCGATCTCATTCTGGTTGCCAGTGGTGACCTGACAATGGGGGGGCGAACGACTCCCGAAGGAAAAATCGCGTTCGTGGCCCACGATCACACCTATGCGAATGATTCATTAAAAGGAGAATTGACAGCTCCGGATCCGCTGCAAGGCTTGAATGAACTGGCACAAAAGGTCGCGGCCAGCGGAATCAAGCAAGTCCGGGGAGATGTGGTAATTGACGACCGGCTATTCGAAATCGCAGAGAGTTCAGGCAGCGGGCCAGTACGTGTCTCGCCGATACTGATCAACGACAATTTGCTCGATTTCGTGATCGCTCCAACAAAATCGGGACAATTGGCTCAAATGAGTTCGCGGCCAGAAACGGCATCGATTCGCGTCGATTCACGGATTTTCACGGTTGCCGCCGGCGAATCGATGGAAATCTCGGTCCACTATACAGGGCCGCGAAATGTACGACTCGAAGGGCAGATCCCGGAAGGGCATAAGCCGTTATTGAGAACCGTCGAAATCTCTGATTCCGTTTCATTCGCGCGTTCTTTATTGATCGAAGCACTGCAACGCGCTGGCGTCGTTGTGGAACGTTCCGTCTGGGCCGACAATTCTAAGGACAAGCTGGGGTCGCGAGAAGAAGTTACCCGGCTACCCAAAGTCGCCACCATCCTGTCACCTCCCTTGCATGAATCCGTCAAGCTGATTCTGAAATCGAGTCACAACTTGCACGCCAGCACGTTACCGCTCTTGATCGCGGCGAAGAATGGAAAACAGACGTTAGCAGACGGATTGAAGATCGAGCGCGAGTTTTTGATTCGAGCGGGAGTCAATACCGAGACCATTTCGTTTGGAGGCGGGGCAGGGGGCTCGCCGGCGGACGCGGTCACACCCGGGGCCGCGGTGCAATTGCTGCGGCACATGGCAAGCCGTCCGGACGCGGCCGTATATCGGTCCAGTTTGCCGATTCTCGGTGTTGATGGCACATTGTCG
>JAQGHT010000530.1 GCA_028291565.1 Planctomycetaceae bacterium
ATGCGGCTGGAAAGGTGCATTACAAACAAGTTCTGGCAATTCCGAAGCCGGCCAGCCAGGCGGCCTCGTTGCCGACGGCCGTGTTGCAAGTCCCGGCCGATGTGACTGCGTCACTCGAACCTGGGGAATACCGGATCACAACGACACTTCCCAGTTGGTCGGTCGCTGATCAGTTTCTGTCCATCGGCAATGGTCGCGATTTACAAGAAAAACACCGATTCCACCGTGTCCGCCACGGCGATTATACCTTGGCTTATCCCTCCGTGACTTTTTTCAACGCGCCCGAGCAGATCGCCCAGCATGTCGCGTTGACCCGGAAACTCGGTGAGAATCTGCTGGTGGATCGCCTTGGGCATGGTGGCAGCGGCGCCTTGGGCGAAGTGACCAATACGCTCCGTGATGGCGAGCTGCAAGCCCGGCTGCAAGCTGATCCCATCGCGGTTGCGCCCGAAAAGGCGGAGTTCGAAAACCGCGTGTTGCAGACGGTCGCTGGTTATGGTGCCGCAGGGATTGAGCAACGAGCAATACTGCTGTACATGGATGCCGGCTTACCCGTTGGAACGGGATTCGATAAGCGTCGCCCCGAAGAAATGGCGCGCGATATTCAACTCGTGACGAAACGGCTGGCTGATTATCCGGCGTTTCGTGGCTGGAGTTGGGCGGCGAACTGGTGGATCGAGAAACGTGGTTCCGAAATGGCAACCTCCCCGGCCGAAAAATCTGCGTATGAGGCCGCGATGAAAGCGGCTCAGGAAACGGGACGCTGGGCTCCGGTGCTCGACACCGTTTCGGATCGCTGGATCGGGCAGGCCGTCCAGGCAGAACGGCAATTTCGCAGGGACCTGGAGCAGGGCACATCGAAGACTTCCAAGCCTTTAATCAGTGCGATGACCGGGCCCTATCGGCAGCCAGGCATTCTGCCGCCTTTGACATATGCAAATGCCGATGAAGTCGATCTCCATTTCCAGGCGGAGCAGATTCAATGGCCCATGGTCTCGGCGCACAACGTCGACTTCTACAAGCGGCCGGGCAAACCGGCCTGGGGACATCCGGAATTATGGAACGATGACGGTACCGGTGCCCAAATTCTGTCCGCGGGACTGCAAATGGTGATGCGGGGAGCGAACGGTATCGGCCAATCGGGGTCAACCAAGGGGTTTGCTTCGTCGGACTCGGACCCGCGTGGTATGGGCCCAGGTGCGACTTCGGTTCACCGGCAACTCAACAACTGGCTCGCGGCGTATGGCCCCTGGTTGTCGTCCCTGGAAGGCAGTGATCCCATTGCGATTCCCGTCTCCACGCGGATGATGCGGATGGAACTCGGCTGGCAGGGGATCGGCGGGTTTTATTTCACGAGGTTGTTTGAAGCGTACAACGCCTGCTTGCGAGCCCATCGACCGGCTTCATTCGTGTTCACTGAGGATTGCCAACCAGACAGTTTGAACAAATTCAAAGCCGTGCTGATTGTCAGTCAGACTGTGGAATTCGACCCGCCGTTGTTGGCAGCCCTGCGTAATGCAGCCAAAGCAGGCATTCCAGTTTTTGCGGATCAATCGTCTCGGTCAGAACTGCTGAAAGATTTTCCCAATCGGCGATTGGATCGAGAGTTCACGCACCTGGAAAAAGAACAGCATCTGTTGAACGACGACAGCGCCTTCTGGCGGTATCGCGAGATCATACTGGAACATGCGGGCGCACTGGAGCAGGCTTGGAACGAGGCCGTGCCTGCGGTCGCGCAGTGTAATCATCCGGAAGTCCTGCTGACGGAACGTCGATTAGGAGAGGTCCGCGTTTTGTGGGCCGTGAACGCCGCCGCCGTGCCGCTCGAACCGGGCCATTTGTGGCGTGTCAGCCTGGCCGTCGGCAGCCGGATGCCAGTGTTCACAGAAATCGATTGGCCCGGGTCGCGGGATCGAGATGTCTATGAGTTGTTCTCCGGTCAAAGGGTGGACGGGACCAAGCGTTTGCCGGCTGATTTGCGAGACGCTCCGGCTCGAATCTTCGTTGCCCTGCCGAAAAAAGATCAGCCCGGAGAACTCACGGAGCGCCTTCCAGTAAAGGGCACGCGCCCCGCCAATGAACCGTTCGGGGCCAGGATTCGCGACCTGGTGGTCAGCCAGGATGGAAACAGTGTCCTGGCAACGTCGGCAGGTTGGGACCGTAACGTGATGTTGGTTGATCCTCAATCCGGTGCCGTTAAACGCCAACAGAAGATCGGGCATCATTTCGCCTACGCACCGACCGCCACACCGCAGGGATTCGCTGTTCAAGGCTTCGATCTGAATTCTGCTGCAGGCTATCATCTTTACCTGCTAGGCAGCGGGGACAAGACGGCTGATGCGATGCCGCAGCGGCGGTTTGCGCTTTATGGGCTGCCCAAGCGGGGGACGAATTGGGCCATCGCCCGGCAGTGGTTGGACCCGATCAACAATTTCGCCGTGGCGCCGGATGGAACCTGGGTCGCGTCAGCTGGTGACTTGGGCCTCGTCGTCTGGTCCCGCGACGGCAAGAAATTGTGGTCCACGGATTGGTGGCCGACCGAGCGTCAACGCCGCAGATTGCTCGCGGCCGATTCTCAGACTTTGGTTGCCTACGACGGATTCACCGCAACAGCCTATCGGGCTCAAACCGGCGAACAGCAATGGACCCATTCACTCGGCGAAACAGGAATTCTGACGGGCGCAGCCGTGAGCGCGGACGGAACTGTCGTGGCACTCCGTTCGACGGCGAAAGGGGGCCGGATCTTCGTACTCCGCAAGGGTCAGCTAGTCAACGAGCTGACAACACCAGCGGACGATTATGCCCTTTCTGCCGATGGTCGATTCGCGGCCGTGACCTGGCGCGATGAGCTTCGAATGTATGACACGTCAGGTGGTATGCAATGGAGTGCGGTCGCTGATGACGTAGTACGCAATCCGCGTTTCAGTCTCGACAGCCGGCGCGTGTCGGTCGGCACGGAGCTCGGGACGCTGCTCGTCTTCGACAGTGACGGCCGAAAACTTCTGGAACGCGATTTAGAGTCCTTGCCCGTCACCGCGTGGCTGAAAAATGGCAGTCTGTTGGTTGGTACGTGGATGGGAAGATTGTCACTCTGGAATTCTGACTATGTCCCGACATGGTCGACCACTTTAAAGTCAGACGCACAGCCATCGGATCTCAATCTGCTGGCTACCGATACGACTCCGACGACTCGCATGGAGGGTTGGGGCAATGCGGCACAGGCGTCCGCACCTCTGGTCCCGAATTTATTGACGCAGACTCAGGCATTGATTGAAGCCCGTTGTGAGCCGACCACACACGGCGATCCTCGAGTCTGGCAGCACAAGATTGATCTGCTTCGCGACGGTGACCCAACAGTGCCTGATAAACCGTGGCTCGAATGGAGCGACATCAGCTATCTCGATTCCGGTTGGCGGCAGAAGCTGGTGGTGCAGGTTGATACGTTTCGCTCTCAAGTCCGTTTGAAGGGCGTCACGATCGTGGAAGACGCCAGACACCCCGAATCGTGGACTCGAGATACTCGGCTTGAGTGGTGGGATGCGGCGGCCGAAAAGTGGCGGGCTGGACCGTATCTGCTGTTCGACGGCCAAACTGGCAGCATCGGCGCCGGCAGTACTGGTCAGGGGACCGTGACACATACTCATTGGTTCGACAAACCACTTGAGGCGGCCAAGTTTCGGTTCGTATCTACTGGTGGTGCGTCATGGCCCGTCGGGAATCTACGGTGGGGCGAACTCGTGTTCCACGGCGAGATCCTCGGTCCGTCACATCCGGATGCCGTTGCGAATCGGCCGGTTGCTGTATTGTTTGACGAACGGGAAGACGTCCTCAAAAATCTGCTGGCATATGGCGACTATCCATTCGCGTTTCGTTATGACGATGCGGCATCCGGCGGAAAGTCCCTGGCACTGACACGCGCCGGTACGACGACAGCCAACTGGCGGCCCCCGTTCGGGCACGTTCTGCCAAATTGGGACTTCGAAATCGTCGAACGACCCGAACACTCCGGTCAGTATCGGTGGGGGGAATTCGCGTGGAAAGCCGCCGGCCCCGAAACGAAGGGGGTGTCCCTCCGGCTTGGTCCCCATCATGGCGGCGGAGTCGCGTTGAGTGCCGGCGAAGTTACTCCCTTCGAAGGCGTCATTTCTGTCGTGCAGGCGCCAGTACCGCCAGCTCAATGGCAAAAGGTACGGGTCGATTTGTGGAAACTGAACGGTAAGTCATTTTCCATCCGCAGTTTGTCCCTGGGGGCAGTCGGAGGCGGCGCTCTATTCGACCGTATCCGTTTAGCTCGTACAGAGAAAGATCTGGATGATTGAGAGTCAAACCGTCAATCACCGATTTCCGTGTAGCCAAGGTTGCCAAACCTTGGGCATCTGACAACAGCAGGATACCGCTGACGAAAGGCAAATCATGTCCAAGACGATTCTGGGGATCGGTGCTCATTACGACGACTGCGTGTTCGGAATTCCCGGCATCTTGCTGAAGGCGCTGCGAAAGAACTATCGCGTCGTGATCTTGACGCTCGTCGGCGACTACCGCAATTGGAAGCCGGGTGCCGACAGGGCTCGGGAACTCGTTGAAAAGACCGTGCAGATTACCAAGGAATACGGCATTGAAATGCACTTCCTGGACTTTGCTGGAATGCGGTTCAGCGTGACGGAAGAATCGAAGCGGAAAGTGGCCGAGGCCGTCGCGCTGATCGAACCAGACATCGCGTTTCAGCTTTGGCCTCACGATCATCACACTGATCACGAGATGGCTTCTGAACTCTCCAAGATCGCACTGCGTCATGGCGACCGGGTATTGGACCTGGGCCAGAAAACGAAATCCCCGTCGCGAATCTACTGGTACGACAACGGTCCCGGCCATACGATCGGTTTTGAACCCAACACGTTTGTGGATGTCTCGGATGACTGGCCTCGAGCAATCGAGTGGCTCGGCCGGCTGATGGCCATGCAGGTGAACAAGCCTTACGACCCGAAGCAACTGGATGGGGCTCAACAAGCCAAAGAGTCACTCGCACGCTATCGCGGCCAGTCGTGTGGAGTGAAATACGCGGAAGCCGTCCGGTCGACCACGGCCTATCCTCTGGACATCCTGTAAATCGAATCATCTCGTTCCCATGCTCCGCATGGGAACGCACGACTTCGAAGCTCCGCTTCGTCAGGATTCGAGTCGCAACTGCCCCGAGAAGAAGCGGAGCTTCGAAGAACGGTGTTCCCATGCAGAGCATAGGAACGAGATCGAAAGATCGACACTGAGTTCAACTTCCCGTAGCTGAAGTCGCGAGACTTCGGACGCTTCCGGGACACTCGCCCAAAGTCTCACGACTTCGGCTACGAAAGACGTCACGCGGCAGTTTGCCACTTATTCGTTGGTCTCAGTCGTTCCGGTTGTTCCGAGATCTAACTTCGCCCATTTCTTCGAGCCAAGTTTCTTCAGCCCTTCGGGAGTGACCGAGCCATTGTCTTTGAAGGTGAGCGATTGCAGGCGTGGCATGGTCAATAGTTTATCAACAGTGCTGTCGGTGACACCGGTGGCTCTGATGGACAATTCCTTCAGATTGGATAGCGTCGCGATTACGTCGACCGTCGCGTCAGTCATTTGTGGTACCGTCCAAATGTCGAGCAATTCGATTGACTTGAGGGCCGCCAGATGCTTCAGGCCCGAGTCGCTGACCGATGCGAGTTCATGCAAAAACAAACGCCGCAATTTCGGAAGATCTTCGAACACTTCCATCGCGCGGTCGTCGACATTGGGCAGATCGCGCAGAGTCAACCGGGTCAGGCCCATTCCTTTAAGTGCCAGGACACCTTCGGATCCAAATCCCTGGCAGCGGAAAATCTCGAGCTGCGTCAGTTTGCCAAGTTTGGCCAGATGCGGACCTGATTGATCAGAGATCGCGAAATCCTGAATCAGGAGTGAATCCAGGGTCTTGTTTCGAGAGAGATATTCCAAGCCAGTATCCGTGACTGCAGTACTGCGGTGTTTGAATCCGGTCAACTTGGGCAGATCCGCGATGACTTCCAGAGCCGTATCTCCGGCTTCCATGTTGCCACGTAAATCGAGTGCGCGAAGTTCCTGCAACTTTGAAAGGCGCTGGGCGCCAATATCATTGACCTTGTTTTGCAGCAATGTCAGACGCTGCAATTTCCCTAGCTCGCTGACGATCTTGACGACCCCATTGGTCATGTTCGTGTTGGACGACAGGTCGAGTTCGACGAGATTGGGAAATGACTTGACGATCAATTCGACCGTGGCATCGCTGATCGCCGAATTCGTGACTGACAAACTCGTCAGGCCCTTCAGGCCGCTCAATTTCGCGGCCATTTCATCATTCAATGTCCGGCAATTGAAGATCTGGAGCTTTTTAAGATCACTGAGTTTGCCGAACAACGCCAAATCGTCAGCCTTCAGATTTGATCCGTCTTGAATTGCGATTTCCGTCAGCAGATCACCGTCTTTGGGCTTATATTGGGCACGCGCTCCCAAGGCGTCCACGCGGGCCTTGGCCGCTTTGACATCGTTGGCATCGGCTGTGGCTGGACTTGGTGCTGCTGCGGGTTTTGGCGTCGTTTTGGTTGCTGGAGCAACTGCCGGAGTCTCTGGTTTTGCGACAGCCGCCTGCGGCGCGGATGCCGTGGGCGAAGTCTTGGCTTCAGAACCGGGGCTGCTCTTCGTATTGCTTGCAGGGGCAGCTGAACTTCCGCCCGCACCACTACCAGTCTCTTGAGGTTTTGTGCATCCCGGCAGAAGGAATAAGCCGAGGGAGACGCAGGCAACAAGTCCCCGCGACCAATTCGAATTCACCATGATTCTCTTGCCTTGTTGGATTCGATCTATGAGTTCAATGATCGAGGGTCATCGGACGACTTAAAGGACCTGCGGAGCCCCAATAATTCCCCACGTTCGTGCACGGTGGCGGAGCGGTGAATGCAGTCGAGCTCGGGGGTCGGGTGTTCAAACTTCAGATTTGGCCTGAGAAACGCGCTCGCTGATACTTGAGGTGATGGCTGATGAAAATCGATTTTGATTCCAGCAAATTCCCGGCCAAATGTGAAATTTGAACACCTGACCCCAATTCCTTGACGCTCACCATCCCAGCATCGTTGTCGTCATCCAAAATCCGCGACAAACCGAATCGCGAGTTTGGATGAAAGTTCGGACTTCCTTCGTAGGTCGCCGAATTGGGGTCGGGCGTTCAAATTTCAAATTTGGCGAGTCAGCGAGTCGAAAAACTCGGACTGCATTGGACAGCCAAATTGGAAGTTTGAACGCCCGACCCCGTCTTGTTCGTTCTCGTGTTGAAAACGTGGGCGCACGCCAGATGCGTGCGCCCCGATTTCAAAACCAATTAATCCAGCTTATGGCCTTCGGCGTAAACCGGCTTGATCAAGTCCGCGACTTTCGGCGTCTTGAGTGCCGCGAGGTTGGTGACCTTGAGGTTCTTGGCGTCCCATTCCACCTTCTCGCCCCAGTCGCCCATTTCGCCGCCAGCGCCACCAGTGGCGGCCGCCCAGACAGCGAGATTGCCCAACAGGATCGTTTCGGTCAGTGGGCCAGCCCGATCGATGAAGTTCGACTTGGCGATCTTCGGATCGTTCGCGCGCTTGGCACGGAACAACTCGTACATGTTGTTCAGATCGTTGTTGCCCTTGTTTTCGGCCTTTTCGAAGTCGACCTTGACCTTGTCGACCCCCTTCAAAGTGTACACGCCGCAATAGTCGTCGGAGCTGTAGAACGCACCCTTTTCGCCGACGATCAGCACGCCGCTGTCCGAGACGTTCGTGATACCATGCTTGGCAAAGACTTCCATCGGCGGCTTGTTGCCCTTGCGGTCGTACCACCAGAAGGGAATCGCGGGCCGCTCGGGTGTTTCGGGGAACTCGAACTTGATGATCGAGCTGGCCGGGAAGCTATCGAAGTCATGTCCGGTCGACTTGGCGACGACGGAGATGGGATCACGCAGTCCGCAGGAAGCGAATGGCACGGTCAACTGATGACAGGCCATATCACCCAGGGCGCCGGTACCGAAGTCCCACCAGCCGCGGTGTTGGAACGTGTGGTACAAGCCTGGCCAGTATTCACGGGGTGGTGCGACACCCAACCAGGCTTTCCAGTCGACTCGCTCCAGCGACTTCGCGATTTCCTGGACCTTCTTCGCGATCAGCTTCTCGGCCTCCTTCTCGGGAACTTTCTCTTTCTTCTCTTTCGCCCTCTTTTCGTTTGCGGCATCTTCCGCCATCGCTTGTGCGGCGAACTTTTCGATCGTCATCCGGCGGCCGGGACCCTGGGCCCAGACCGGGCGGTTCGACCAGGCAAAGACTTCCTTCAGCGTACCCAGCACGCCCGACTGAATTTGGGCGATGGCTTCACGTGAGGAATCGAGAGCCGTTCCCTGGTTGCCCATCTGCGTGCAGACGCCGGTTTCCTTGGCGACTTCGGCAAGCTTGCGGGCTTCGTAGATGGTCCGGGTCAGCGGCTTCTGAGTGTAGCAGCTGATTCCCAACCGCATGGCTGCCAGAGTGATTGGCCCGTGCATATGGTCGGGCGTGCTGATCGTGGCAATGTCGATCTTCTTGCCATGCTTGGCGAACAGTTCGCGATAGTCGGTGAACTTTTCGGCGTTCTCGAAACCCTTGGATTTGGCTTTGCCATCGAGGGTATTTCGATCGACGTCGCAGATTGCGATGACGTTCCCGAACTCTGCCGCGTGACTCGAATCGCTGCCACCCTTGCCCCCGACACCGAAGCTGACGACATTCAGCTTTTCGTTAGCCGAGCGTTCCTGACCGCGAAGATCGACGGCTCCTCCGACGAACAGAGCGGCTCCGATCGCCGATGTATTTTGTAGGAACTCGCGACGTGACGTTTGTCGACTCATACGTTTCTCCTGGTGCCTAAACTGTGATGCGGCAAATTTCTGGTTGAATCAATGCTCGGCAGCCGGTCTGCCCAACCACCCATAATCGTAATCAAGTAACAGAAAACTTTATAGGAAGCCCCCATTCAGTTCGCCAGCGGATCCGGCAAATATCGCTGGCGGTCATCAGCCGAAACGTGCTGGCGTCCGGTTCCTGGCCGGTACTCGTCGGGTTTGAACCACTCATCGCGGACCCCCGAATTGCCAGGTCAATTGATATGAGCCCGATCACAACCAAATGCTGAGACCCGATACTAATCTCGCATCCTCTAGCCAAACCAGCCAATTCCGCCAATGCGTCAAGCGTCAGATGAAGCTCTCGTGGATGGAGAGTAGTGAAGTTGCAACCTGTTACTCTACCTAGTGTTGCAGTTTTATCTAATGCGATTCCAAGTTCTGCGATCGACGCCCCAAAAGGGGCGGCTGTCTTGAAATTTGGCTGCAATTGTTCCAATTTATGATATGCAAGATTGAGGGTGTGATGTAAGTCTATTTAGAATAGCGACTTACCGACTTGTGCGCACCGTGTCGTCGGACATCTCATTTTGGCACTCCACTCGTATTGTGAGGAAACGGCGCCAGAAGCGACTAATGAGGCGTTCAAAACGGATTCAATCCGAAAATCCGTCTTCTACAGTTCCATGATTGATGCGAACGGAATAATCCTTCGAGACTCGACGTTGTCGAAACAGTCTGTCGAATATTTACTCAGTGTCACGCAGCATAAGCCTCTGGCTTGTTCGATTCCTGGATGGAGTTGCGGTGATCCGAAAAGCGCCTCGACAGTAATTTCACGCCTGACTCGCTCGGCACGACACCCAGTGTCATGCCACACTCAAAGACTAGACAATCTCCGATTACCGGGACGAATGTCTGCTGTTGCCAGGGGATAAGACACTCCTCGTCCATATCGGAAAGACGGCATGAAACCCACAAAGGCCAACCGACAGGGCCACCATTGCCAGGGGCTGTGAAGTACCATAGTTATCAATGGTATCCGCAAACAGTCTCGTCTATCATGAACAAACCGTTCGATCTGTCCAGTCGTTGAAGTCTTGAAAGTTCCTTGCAGACAAGATCGTCGCGAAGACAATCTGTACCCAAGGGCAGTACCGCCGACGCGGGTTGTTGCCTCAATGCGTATTGATGGCGGACAGTTTGGTGAGAGAGCATGAGCGTGCCTCAACATGAAGTCGCGGATGAATGTTGGCCCCCGTTTTTCGTTCGCATTTTCGAAACTCAGTAATCAACCTTTCACTTTGGGGGCCAATAGCTTTGCACTATCCCCATGTGGCACTGGTGGAAATGGATCAATGTTACGCGTGGGGCGAGTCGACCGATTTAAAGACTTCTGACCCAGCCGGCACAAGCTTGATTTGGGAAATCATGGTTTTGCAATCGGATTACTGATATTTGGCCGATGATGTGTTAAGAGACAATCACCCGAATGTTTGTGGTGCTAAGCAATAAAAAGGCGTTCCTGGGAGAGAAAATGGGCCTGAATAACGAGAACAACGTTGGAGAACTTGCTAGCCAAAACGAAAGACTGCCGCCTGGCGTCCAGCTGGCGAGCACACTCGTTGGGCACACGGGCTATGTCCTTAGCGTCGCGTTTGATCCGCAGGGTCGCACTCTGGCAACGGGAAGTGTCGACAAGACAGTCAGGAATTGGGATGTGGCCACTGGCAAATTGCTCCGTTCGCTGGGCGGGCATAAGAACACGGTTTGGAGTGTTGCGTTTGATCCGCTGGGGCTCATGCTGAGCAGTGGGGGTGGCGACAATGCAATCAAGTTGTGGAATAATGAAAGTGGTACGTTATTGGGCTCGCTCATTGGACACGAGCATATGGTAATGGGAGTAGCCTTTGATCCTATGGGAAGGATGTTGGCTAGTGGCAGTATGGATACAACTGTAAAGTTGTGGGATGTGGCAAGCGGCAAGCTGCTTCGAACATTAGCCGATCACGACCTTATGGTTTCGTCTGTGGCTTTTGATCCGAACGGTTGCACGATAGCAAGCGGCAGTTTAGACAAGACGGTGAAGCAGTGGGACGTTGAAAGTGGTGAGTTGGTCCGCACTCTCTTTGGGCACACGAATTCAGTCTGGAGTGTCGCATTTGATCCGCAGGGTAAAACGTTGGCCAGCGGGAGTATGGACGGCACAGTCAAACTGTGGCAGGCCGAGAGTGGCCGTATATTGCGTACGCTTGAGGGGCACACTGGTGCGATTGAAGCGGTTGCTTTCTCTTTGGACGGAAAGTTGATGGCTTCGAAAAGCCACGATAACACGATTCGTGTTTGGGACTGCGTGACGTGGAGCACTGTTGCGATTATTCCGGAGCCAACTTATTCTGCAAGATGGGTCCCAACACTTGCCTTTCATCCAACAATGCCGCTACTGGCTACCGCCGGTTCGGAGCCGGACACGCCAGAAGACGAACGGTCTCGCTTAATTCACCTTTGGGAACTGGACCTAGACGTTTTATTGGGCCGTTACAGGACTAACTTCCGACCTGAGCTTCAATCGGTGAGCTATCGTAATGCCAAAGTGGTTTTCGTGGGCGACACGGGTGTCGGGAAATCCGGGCTGGCCTTGCGGATGGCCGAAGGACGTTTTGAAGCTACTGAATCGACTCATGGCCGCCGCGTTTGGACGCTTGATGCCCGAAGAATGACTTTTGGCCTCGAGACTTCAGACGTTTTGCCCGACTCGGAGTGTCCGGCTACGGAGACGCGCGAAATCGTGTTGTGGGATCTGGCTGGGCAGCCAGTCTATCGGCTGGTGCACCAGTTGAGCATCGACGAAGCGGCCGTGGCCTGCGTGCTGTTCGATGCCCGCAACGAAGTCAATCCCTTCGAATCCGCTGCGTTCTGGGCTCGTGTGCTGAAACAGGCGCGGACGCCAGTGCCGCTCACTCTATTTCTGGTCGCGTCGCGAATTGATGTCGGCGGTCTACCCGTTGGTCCTGAACGGATTGAGGCGTTTGCGCGGGAACACGGATTTGCCAGGGTATTTCACACGAGCGCGTTTACGGGCGATGGTTGTGACGAATTACTGACCGAGATCTGTCGGGCAATTCCGTGGGATGAACTACCAGCCGTTTCCAGTTCACGAATCCTGGCTCAGCTGCGGCTATTCGTGTCTCGATTGAAAGGGAATCGTTCCAATCCGGCCGGCACTTGGTCGGAGTCCGCCGATCGTCCGGAACTGTTGACGGTTAAGGACCTGCATCGCCGCTGTGAACTGGATGTCGGCCACGCGCTCCCACGTCAAGAATTCGTCGCCTATCTCGGTCGATTAGAGGCATCAGGCGATATCGAGGTCCTGACATTTCATACGACAGGGCAGGCCCCGCGTGATGAGGATCAAGTGCTGCTCGATCCAACGCGAATCGACGCGTACTCCAGTGCAGTCCTGGTTGCGGCGAAAGACGAACCCGACGGACCTGGCCATCTGCCTGAGTCTCGCGTGGTGCAAGGCGATTTCCCATTAGCCAAGTCTGAGCGGCTCAGTGATCCGGTGTCCGAAAAACATGTGCTGTGGTATGTTATGGAAACGCTGTTCGATCGCGACTTGGCCTTGCGTGAGTCGATTGGCGGCGTAGACTACGTGGTCTTTCCATCGCAATGTACTTCGCCGTTAGTATTTCCCGGCGGTACCGCGTTTGGAGTGGCCTTTGGCATGTCTGGCCCAGTACGCCGGACTTATGCCACGTTGATCGCACAGCTCGCACATTATCACGGGTTCGTGAAACGGGAGTTTTTCCAGGACGCGGCTGCGTATCATACTCAAACCGGGCAACGCTGTTTGATTTGTCTGCGAGACCAGGGGGACGGTACCGGTGAACTGCACCTCTCGTTTGATCAGCAAACGCCGGAAAGTATCCGACAGGGCTTTGTGCAGTTCATTGGTCGGCACATCGAATCGAAAGCGATTCCAGGGACTTTTACAACCCGCCATGCGTACCACTGTTTCAAATGCAGTCGTCCCTTCGAGGACGATGTCGTGCGTGACCGATTGAACGACCTTCGAACAGATTTGCTCTGCTCTCGCTGCGAGAGCCGCACGCCGCTGGTCAACCTGCTCGCTCCGCCTTCGGCGAAGAGTCGGACAGTGTTGGCCCGCATTGGTGACGACGCGCGAACCGGTAAGCAACGCATCACAGCGGAATGGGTCATCAAAGGGAAAGTAGCCCAAGGTCAGTATGATGTGTTCCTAAGTCACAATTCCCAAGACAAGGGAGCTGTCGAGGCCATTGCAAAAAAGCTGAAGAGCATCGGACTGAGGCCGTGGTTGGATAAGTGGGATCTGGCACCGGGCGACATTCTGGTCGACAAACTGGAATGGGCGATTGATCACATCCCGTGCGCAGCACTATTCTTCGGCCCAAACGACGCGGGCAAATGGCATATCATGGAATACCGCGCGTATCTCGGACAATGGGCTCAAAAAGACAACGCACGTCTCATTCCCGTGATTCTTCCGCAAGCCCGAGAAGAACCTAAGCTCCCGATCTTTCTGCGTCAAGCCTTATGGGTCGACATGCGAGACTGGCAACAGCCAGACAACGACACCTTTTATAGGCTGGTTTGCGGAATGCTGGGCCGCGCTCCGGGTGATTCACTCTTAAGCAAATTGTCAGCCCGACACGTTTGGCAATGGCAGCAACCGGATTTATGGGGAAATAGATGACAATGGAAGTTCAGGATAAGGCTAAAAAGTGCGCAAACCAAATAGAAAATCTGTCGTCAGGAGTGCAACTCGCGAATTCCCTAGTTGGGCATTCGGACGCCGTACTGAGCGTCGCATTTGATTCTCAAGGCCAAACACTAGCGAGCGCCGGTCGCGACCATTCTGTTTTATTATGGGATGCGGACACCTGTAAGATGCTTCACTCGCTTGACGGGCATACGGGTGCGGTTAATAGCGTCGCATTTGATCCGCGGAGTCGAACCTTAGCCAGCGGGAGTACCGACAAATCGATTAGGTTATGGGATTCGGTTAATGGAAAGCTGCTTCGCACTCTCGATAGGCATCAGGGGCCCGTTTACAATGTCGTGTTTCATCCGCAAGGTCGCATGTTGGCTAGCGGTGGTATGGATTGCACAGTCAAATTGTGGGATCCGTCTACGGGCAAGCTGCTTCGTTCGCTCGAAC